>CALJNY010000138.1 GCA_937981515.1 uncultured Collinsella sp.
CATGCTCCGTGGCGACATGGACGCACTGCCCGTCGCGGAAGAGTCGGGCGAGCCTTTCGCCTCTGTCAACGGCTGCATGCATGCTTGCGGCCACGATATGCATGCGACGGCCCTGCTTGGTGCCGCCCACCTGCTCAAGGCCCGCGAGTCCGAGCTTGTCGACGCCAACGCCACAGTTAAGTTGCTGTTCCAGCCGGGCGAGGAAACCTTTGAGGGCGCCCGCGCCGCCATTGCCGACGGTCTGCTGCAGAATCCGCGTCACCAGGCCGCCTTTGCCATGCATGTCAATAGCCAGTCGCCGCTTGGCCTGGTGCTCTACGGCAGCCCGGCGCTCTCGGGCGTGTACGGTTTTCGCATCACGCTTCAGGGCAAGGGCGGCCATGGCTCGAGCCCCGAGATCTGCATCGACCCCATCACGGCCGGCGTCCATGTGCATCTGGCGCTTCAGGAGCTCATCTCCCGCGAGGTGCCGGCGGCCAAGGAGGTCGCGCTTACCGTTGGCAAGTTCGCCGGCGGTCAGGCCGCAAATGTCATCCCCGACACTTGTGTGCTCGAGGGAACGCTGCGTGGCTTCGACGTCGAGCTCATGGAGCACCTCAAGACCCGCATCGCGGAGGTCGTTAAAGGCGTTGCCTCGACCTATCGTACGCCGGCGACTATCGAGACGCTCTCGGATGTTCCCCCGCTCGTACTCGATGACGATATGACTCAGGCTTCGCTTGGCTATGTGGGTGTGACGCTGCCCAAGGCCGCCTTCCTGCCGCTGTTCCACGCCATGGCGAGCGAGGACTTCGCGTTGATTTCGAGCGAGATCCCGAGTGCGTACTTTACCGTGGGCGCTGCCGTGACTGATACGGACGAGCATTTTGCTCAGCATCATCCCAAGGCACGTTTTAGCGATGCTGAGCTTCCCCTTGGCGCCGCGGCTTATGCCGCCGTCGCTTTGGGCTACATCGCCGACCACCGGTAGCACCCAATCTTGCCTTTCAAGCCTGCGGGCATGGCCATAAGGCCTATGCCCTTGTCTTTCAAGGCAATCTTGGGCACTACCGGCGCCCGGCGCAGGCTATTCGTTTGTTTAAAAGGAGCAGTATGTCCCGGCAGCATAAATTCTTCCCCGGTTGGCTCGTCGTGGCCTCCGGCTTTGTCATCATGGCCACGTGTTACACGATTTTCGTTAACTGCATGAGCCTGTTTCAGCCGCTCATCGTCAGCGACCTCGGGATCACGCTTGCCCAGTACAACATCTCCAATGCGATCTCCACCGTGGTGAGCGTTATCGGCTCACTTGTCATTGGCCATGTTGCCGATAAAGTAAGCGGCCGTGTTTTGGGCTCCCTTACTGTAATCGTCACCTCTGCCGTTCTTGCCGGCATGAGCTTTGTCGGTGAGCTGTGGCAGGTCTACGTGCTCTTTTCTGTTCGCTCCGTTCTGTCCGTGGCTGCCCGGGAAGCCGAATGGATGCTCGTACCATCATTCGGTTTCCAAGGCGGCCACGGGCCTACGAAATGATCCGTTTTCCTCCGTCTCCAACAGATCACGTGATTCGAAAGAGACGGAGGAAAACGGATCACATACAGCGGCGGTGCGTCTGGCCGAACGAGCCCCCATACCCTCGTTCGGTCAGACGCGCCGCCTCTTTTTGTTTTTGTGCCGTATAATGACCACTACCTATGACGCGATACAAAAGAAAGGTGTTTGCCCATGCAGGCACAGAAGGCGGAGGGAACCCGCGACCTTATCGGCGCCGAGATGCGCGCCTGGCAAAAGATGCAGCAGATTGCGGCCGGCGTGTTCGAGCCGTTTGGTTTTAAGCCCATCGAGACGCCCGCGATCGAGCAGGTGGACGTGTTTGTCCACGGTATCGGCCAGTCGACCGACGTCGTTCGCAAGGAGATGTTCCGCGTGTTTAGCGGTGCCAACCTGGAGCGCGTCTTTACCGAGGGTACCGATACCAAGCTCAAGCCCAAGCAGCGCCTGGCGCTTCGCCCCGAGGGCACGGCCGGTGTGGTGCGCGCCGTCGTGGAGAACAACCTGGTGCCCCAGGGCTCCACGCCGTTTAAGGCTTACTACGCCGAGGCCATGTTCCGCGGCGAGCGTCCCCAGAAGGGCCGCCTGCGCCAGTTCCATCAGGTGGGCATCGAGTGGCTCGGCGCTCCCGATCCGGCGGCAGACGCCGAGTGCATCATTATGCTCATGGAGTTCTACAAGCGCCTTGGTTTCGATCTTTCCAAGCTCCGTCTGCTTATTAACTCAATGGGCGATGCCCAGTGCCGTCCGGCCTATCGCGAGCAGGTCAAGCAGTTCATTCTCGACCACGCCGACGAGATGTGCGATGAGTGCCGCGAGCGCGCCGAGCTCAACCCGCTGCGCGCCTTCGACTGCAAGAACGACCACTGCCGCGAGATCATGGCCGAGGCCCCGCTGATGGGCGACAACCTGTGCGACGAGTGCCGCGAGCACTACGAGCAGGTCAAGCGTTATCTGGATGCCGCCGGCATCGAGTATGTCGAGGATCCCACCTTGGTGCGCGGCCTGGACTACTACACCCGCACCGTTTTTGAGGTCGAGGCCCCCGGCGCCGGTGTCGGCTCCATCGGTGGCGGCGGTCGCTACGACGGCCTGGTCGAGCTCGAGGGCGGCAAGCCTACGGCCGGCGTCGGCTTCGCCGTTGGTTTCGAGCGCGCCCTGCTGGCCCTGCAGGCTTTTGGCAGTGACCTGGGCGCCGATGAGACCCCGTGTGTCTACGTCGCCAACGCCGGCAAGGAGTTGCGCCAGAACGTTTTTGCCATTACGCAGGAGCTTCGCGCTGCAGGTATCGTGACCGAGGCCGACTACCAGGGTCGTTCGCTCAAGGCTCAGTTTAAGCAGGCCGACAAGGTGGGCGCTAAGCTCATCCTAGTCCTGGGCGGCGACGAGCTCGCCGCCGGCAAGGTCAAGGTACGCGACATGCAGAGCCATGACGAGGTCCTCGTCGATCTGGCCAACGTGGTCGAGGCGGTTCGCGAGCGCCTGTAGCGCATGATTTTTGAGCTGTGGACTCACTAAAAAGTTCAGCTCATTGCGGGCGATTGTTACGGGGGTGTTTCGCATTTATGCGGAATGCCCCCGTTTGCATATGCCGCCCACCGAGAAATACGACCATTTGGGGCAAAAAGCCTTGCAATGCAGAAAATACTTTTGTGTGGTAAAGCGCAATCAGCGTCGAAAGTTTTTGGCAAGTGCCTATAATGAATACCGCATGTTACGTGCATAGAAGGAGGAATGGGAGGAAACGTGGCTGAGAACCTAAGCAACCAGTCTGTACCCGAAGCTGCGGCGCGCGTCGCTGCCGTGGTCAACCACCTCGTTAACCGAATCGGCTCGAATGCCGAGTCCAGGGAGCGTCTCGCCGAGATCGAGATCCCCGAGGAGCTGCGCGATGATCTGGCGCTGTTCCTGCGCCTGGAGCGTCGTGTGCTTAGCGAGTATGATCCCGAGATCGCAGACCTGTTCGACAAGATTCTGTCGGCCGAGATTGTGGCCAATGCCGGTAACCCCGGCAGCCGTGCCGCCGACGAGGCCGTCGACGAGCAGGGCGTGCCTACTGCCGATGAGTCCACCGCCGTGGCATTCCGTGAGGTCGTCGATCTGATCGACAGTCTGCCGCTCGATAAGCAGCAGGTCATCGTTCGCGCCTTTACGAGCTTCTTCCACCTGGCAAACCTGTCGGAGGAGAATTACCGCGTGGCGCAGCTGCGCGAGCGCGAGGCCGGTGCGTCGACCGATACCGAGGTCGATCCCGCCAACGAACTCACCGTTGCCTATCACCAGCTGGTAGACGAGATGGGTGTCGAGGGCGCCAACGAGCTGCTCGACAAGCTCGAGTTCCACCCTGTCTTTACCGCACATCCCACCGAGGCCCGTCGTAAGGCCGTCGAGGGCAAGATTCGCCGTATCTCCAACCTGCTGGAGGAGCGTCCGCGTCTGGGCGGCTCCGACCTGGTGGAGAACGAGCGCCATATGCTGCAGGAGATCGACGCCCTGGTGCGTACGAGCCCCATCGCGCTCAAGAAGCCCACGCCGGTCGAGGAAGCCGATACCATCATCGACATCTTCGATAACACGCTGTTCGACGTTATCCCCGTCATCTATCGTCGTTTTGACGATTGGGTGCTGGGCGACAAGGCCGGTACCGTGCCGCCGCTGTGCCCGGCGTTCTTCCATCCCGGCAGCTGGATCGGTTCCGACCGCGACGGTAACCCCAACGTCACCGCCAAGGTGAGCCGTGAAGTCGCTGCCAAGTACTTTACACACATGGTGCTCAAGCTCGAGGACAAGTGCCGCCGCATCGGCCGCAACCTCACGCTCGAGGCCACCTACAGCAAGCCTTCTGCCGAGCTCATTAACCTGTGGAACCATCAGGTCGAGATGAGCCCTCGTTACACGGCCCGTGCCGAGCTGATCTCCGAGCACGAGCCGCATCGCGCCGTCATGCTCGTCATGGCCGACCGCCTGAACGCCACCGTGCGCCGCATCACCTACACCATGTACCATAGCGCCGATGAGTTCCTGGATGACCTGCGCGTCGTCCAGCGTTCGCTGGCTGCCTGCGGTGCCGTCCGTGCTGCCTACGGCCCGGTCCAGACTATCATCTGGCAGGTCGAGTCCTTCGGCTTCCATATGGTCGAGATGGAGTTCCGTCAGCACTCCGTGGTGCACGCCCGCGCCCTCAAGGATATCCACGAGAACGGTATCCATGGCGACCTGCAGCCCATGACGCGCGAGGTCATCGACACCTTCCGCGCTATTGGTTCCATCCAAAAACGCTACGGCAAGAAGATGGCGCACCGCTACATCATCTCGTTTACCAAGAGCGCCCAGCATGTGGCCGACGTCTTTGAGCTTGCTCACTTGTCCTTTGCACACGAGGAGGATGTTCCCGAGCTCGACGTGATCCCGCTGTTCGAGCAACTCGAGGACCTCGAGGGCTGCGTCGACGTGCTCGACCAGATGCTCACGCTGCCCGTGGTGCAAAAGCGCCTTGCCCAGACCAACCGCCGCATGGAGGTTATGCTGGGCTACTCCGATTCCTCCAAGGACGCCGGTCCTACCACGGCCATGCTCGCGCTGCACTCCGCGCAGGAGCGCATCGCCAAGTGGGCCGAGAAGAACGATATCGACCTGGTGCTCATGCACGGTCGCGGCGGTGCCGTGGGCCGTGGCGGCGGCCCGGCCAACAAGGCCGTGCTGGCGCAGCCCAAGGGTTCGGTCAACTGCTTCTTTAAGCTCACCGAGCAGGGTGAGGTCATCTTTGCCCGTTACGGCAACCGCACGCTGGCCCAGCGCCATGTTGAGTCCGTTGCCGCCGCAACGCTTTTACAGTCGGCTCCGAGCGTCGAGAAGACCAACACCGAGACCACCCAGAAGTTCTGGGATATGGCCGAGAAGCTCAACGCTGCAAGCCACGAGCGCTATCTGGACCTGCTGAACACCGAGGACTTTACACCGTGGTTCTCGACCGTGACGCCGCTGACCGAGGTCGGCTTGCTGCCGATCGGCTCGCGTCCCGCCAAGCGCGGCCTGGGCGCCAAGTCGCTCGACGACCTGCGTACCATTCCGTGGATCTTCAGCTGGAGCCAGGCACGCATCAACCTGGCCGCTTGGTACGGCCTGGGCACCGCCTGCGAGCAGCTGGGTGACCTTGACCAGCTCAAGGCTGCCTATCAGGAGTGGCCGTTCTTCCGCACCTTTATCGACAACATCGAGATGTCGATTGCTAAGACCGATCAGCGCATTGCCAAGATGTATCTGCACCTGGGCGACCGCCAGGATCTGTCCGAGAAGGTCTTCACCGAGATGCAGCTCACGCGTAAGTGGGTCCTTGCCATCGTCGGTGACGAGTGGCCGCTGCAGCGTCGTCGCGTGCTCGGCTGCGCCGTTCGCGTGCGTAACCCCTATGTCGACGCCCTGTCCATCGCCCAGGTCCGCGCCCTTCGTGAGGTGCGTATGAACCAGGACGAGATGGCCGAGGAGAAGAAGGCCGAGTACATGAGCCTGATTCTTTCGACTGTGACCGGCGTCTCGGCAGGACTGCAAAACACGGGGTAATCGATAGCCCTGTAGTCGTCCGGGTCCGCCATCAGTTTACTTTTAGGCACGTCCTCGGACATGCAAGAAGCCCTCGCTGCGCACTTCGTGCGGCGAGGGCTTCTTGCGTCCTGCGGAGTGTGCCTAAAAGTAAACTGATGGCGGACCCTGCGATGTCCGGTCTTCGGCGGATTACGGGCTGAGGGAATATAGTGCGCTTCGCGCGTTTGAATGGGGTCTATCCCGGTGGCGCATTTGGCGCTTCTCGCCTTACGACTGTAGCGGTCGCGGTCCCAAGCGGGATCGCGGCCGTTTTGTTGTGGGTCAAATATGAACGTTGTGTTAATGAGTCGGTGGACGGTGGTGTTTTTCGGTGAGCGGCGTATCCTTCAAACGGTTTATCTAGTGTGTCAGTTGAAAGGAAGAGGGCGCTCGTCATTGTTTGAATGTGAACTGCCGTTTGACCACAAGACGTTGCATCTGGAGCTCGAGGATAAGAACTTCGCGGGTGTGATGGAAGGTCACCAAAACGAGTTTAAGACTACGAAATCGCAGGAAGAGCTGGTAGAGGAGTCGCTTGCCAACCCTTATGGCTCGCCTTCGCTCGAGGAGCTTTGTGCTGGCAAGAAGGATATTGTTATCATTAGCTCCGATCATACGCGTCCCGTCCCCTCGCGTGTGACGATGCCTATTCTGCTGCATCACATCCATTCCGCTGCGCCCGAGGCTCGCGTGCGCATTCTGGTTGCTACGGGTATGCATCGTCCGTCGACGCACGAGGAGCTCGTCAACAAGTATGGCGAGGAGATCGTTGCCAACGAGGAAATCGTTATGCATGTCGCGACTGACGACAGCATGATGAAAAAGATCGGCACCCTGCCTTCTGGTGGCGAGTGCATCATCAACAAGATTGCTGCCGATTGCGATCTGCTGCTTGCCGAGGGCTTTATTGAGCCGCACTTCTTTGCTGGTTTCTCCGGTAGCCGCAAGTCCGTCCTGCCCGGCATTGCCAGCTACAAGACCATCATGTACAACCACAACGGTCAGTTTGTGAACGATTCCCACTCGCGTGCCGGCAACCTGTGCCACAACCACGTGAGCGAGGACATGTTCGCCGCTGCCGAGATGGCTCACCTTGCCTTTGTGCTTAACGTGGTACTTAACGGCAAGCACGAGGTCATCGGCTCCTTTGCCGGCGACATCCACAAGGCGCACGAAGCTGGCTGCGAGTTCGTGAAGAGCCTTGCCGGCGTTGAGCCCGTCGAGTGCGAGATTGCCATCACCACCAACGGCGGCTACCCGCTCGACCAGAACATCTACCAGGCTGTAAAGGGCATGTGCTCTGCCGAGGCCACGCTTCCCGAAGGCGGCGTGATTATCGACGTTGCCGGTTGCGCCGACGGTCACGGTGGCGAGGGCTTCTATCACAACATCGCCGACAACGATCCGGCAGAGTTTGAGCGCGCCTGCATCGATCGTCCCAAGGACGAGACCCTGCCCGACCAGTGGACGAGCCAGATTTTCGCCCGCATCCTGGCACATCACCCTGTGATCATGGTCACCGACCTGTGCGATCACCAGATGATTAAGGATATGCACATGACGCCGGTCAACACCCTCGAGGAGGCGCTCAAGCTCGCCTTTGAAATGAAGGGTGCCGATGCCAAGGTTGCCGTCATTCCCGATGGCCTGGGCGTTGTCGTCGCGCAGCACTAGTGCGTGGCCCAAACGAATCGTTTATAACCGACAAGAAAGATAAGGTTTTATGCTTACCAAACTCCTCTGCGAATTCGGCGCAACGGCCCTCATGATCATCTTTGGCGTGGGCGTGCACTGCGATACCGTGCTCAAGGGCACCAAGTATCAGGGCTCCGGCCATATGTTTGCCATCACCACTTGGTCTTTTGGCATCTCGGTCTGCCTGTTTGTCTTTGGCGGTGCCGTGTGCATGAACCCCGCCATGGTGCTTGCCCAGTGCATCGTCGGCCTGGTGCCGTGGAGCAGCTGCATCCCCTTCATGATTGCCGATATGCTCGGCGGCTTTGTGGGTGCCGTAATCGCGTGGTTGATGTATGCCGATGAGTTCAAGGCTTCCGATGGTGTCGTCGATCCCATTGCCCAGCGCAACATCTTCTCGACCAACCCCACCACCGAGGGTACGAACTATGCCCGTAACTTCTTCTGCGAGGCTATCTGCACCTTTGTGTTCATCAGCGCCATCCTTGCTGCCGCTAACCGCGCCGGCGAGAACGTTCTGATGCTCGCTATCTGCGTCGGTCTGATCGTTTGGGCTGTTGGCATGGGCATGGGCGGCATCACCGGCTTCGCCATGAACCAGGCTCGTGACCTTGGTCCTCGCATGGCCTATCAGGTGCTGCCGATCAAGAACAAGGCTGACAATAACTGGAAGTACGGCCTGCTCGTTCCTGGCATCGCTCCGTTTGTCGGTGCCGCTCTGGCCGCGCTGTTTGTGCACGGTTTCTTGGGCATGTTCTAGTTCAAGGCTACATAGTTGTCCGCTGGCCGCATGGGGTAACTTCCCAGCGCGTCCTCGGACATGCAAAAAGGCTCGCTGCGCACTTCGTGCGGCGAGCCTTTTTGCGTCCTGCGGAATGCGCTGGGAAGTTACCCCATGCGGTCAGCTGCGGGATCTTAGTCGCGTTGGAACAAGCAACCCAACATATATCTGAATTTGGATGTAAGGAGCGCTTTACTGTTGGGGGCGTTGAGATGAGGGCGATACCTTGGGAAGGGATGACGCCTTGGGAGGGGGCGTCTATCTGAAGAGGGGTTTTATGGCTGAGAGGTAGTCTTTGGCTACGTTGGCTTTATCTGCTTGGAAATTGTGCCAGGCCCACCATTGGACCATTCCTACGAAGCTTGAGGCTATGTGGTGTAGTAGGAAGCTTCGGTCCATGGTGGCGGCGGGGCCGTTTGGGTCGGTGGGGACGGTTTCGGCTGCTCGTGACATGATGGTCTTGCGTAGGCAGTCGGCGAAGACGCGTGAGCCGGCGCCGGCTACGAGGGCCCGGACGCCCTGGCGACGCTCCCAGAGATTGTTGAGAATATGCTCGACCTGCACGAGTGGGTCGTCGAGCGGTGTGCCATCGTCGTCGAGGGCGTGGGTGCAGATGTCGCTCACGAGCTCGGATAGTAGGTCGTCTTTGCTCTTAAAGAGGCCGTAGAATGTCGCGCGGCCTACGTGAGCGCGCGCGATGATGTCGCCGACGGTGATCTTGCCGTAGTCCTCCTCGCGAAGGAGCTCAGAAAACGCCGTGACAATAGCGGCGCGGCTTTTGGTTTTGCGGGCATCCATGGCTATGCGGCCACGTGAACAAGCAGGCAACGGAGCGTGCCGGAGCAACCCTCGTAAGGGCGCTTACCGGCGCCGTAGCCGACGGCCTCGATACGGTAGCGGGCCGGCAGGTGCTCGGACGTGCGAAGTGCGGCGACGATGGCGGCGCCCGTGGGTGTCACGAGCTCGCCGGCGACCGTTGCAGGCGTGAGGGCGATGTTGCCTGCTTGGCATAGGTTGACGACGGCGGGTACCGGGATGGGCATAAGGCCGTGGGCACAGTGGATGGTGCCGTGACCCTCGGAGAGCGACTCGACGACAATATCCTCGATGCCCAGGTCATCGAGGCAGATGGCGACTGAACAGATGTCAACGATGGAATCGATGGCGCCTACCTCGTGGAACATGACGGTCTCGGGCGTTTTGCCGTGGGCCTTGGCCTCGGCGGCGGCGAGCGCGGTAAAGATGGCGAGCGCGCGACGCTTTGCGCCATCGCTTAGCTGCGAATTCTCGATAATTTCCGTGACGTCGGCTAGCGAGCGGTGATGATGGTGGTGGGCGTGATGGTGATCCTCGTGCTCATGGGTGTGGCCCTCATGGTCATGCGCGTGCTCATGGCAGTGCTCGTGCTCCCCATGATCATGATGGTGGTGCTCATGCTCATGTGTGTGCTCGGTGCCCGCTTCGTTGCCGTAGAGCCAGGCCATGTCGTGGTCGTGGTTCTCGAGCTCCTCTGCCAGCTGAACGTCAAAGTCGCAGGCGTCGATGCCATGCTTGTTTACGCGTGTGACGGCAACCTCAAACCCGTCGACCGGCAGCGTGGCGAGCTGCTTGCGCAGATGCTCCTCGCTGGCGCCCAGGTCGAGCAGGGCCGCGACGGTCATGTCACCGCTGATGCCCGAGGTGCCGTCGATGATAAGCGTGTGCTGATGGTTAGACATGGAATGCTCCTTAACGGGCGCAGGGCGTACCAGCGCTCAGATGATTGATAAGACTTGCCTGGTAGGCGGCACCAAAGCCGTTGTCGATATTGACGACCGAAACGCCACTGGCGCAGGAGTTGAGCATGGCGAGCAGCGCGGCTACGCCACCAAAGCTCGCGCCGTAGCCCACGCTGGTGGGAACGGCAATGACCGGACAGCTCACCAGACCGCCGATAACGCTCGCCAGGGCGCCTTCCATGCCGGCGATGGCGATGACCACCTGCGCCTGGGCAAGTTCCTCGGCATGAGCGAGCAGGCGGTGCAGGCCGGCGACACCCACGTCGTAGAGGCGGTCGACCTCGTTGCCGTAGAACTCGGCCGTCAGTGCCGCCTCTTCGGCGACGGGCAGGTCGCTCGTGCCGGCGCAGGCGACGACGATGCGTCCATTGCCGGTGGGGGAGGGCTTGCCGCCCACCAGGGCGAGCTGTGCGTCCGGGACATATCCCAGGTCAATGTCGTTGCCGAGAAGCTCAGCGGTGCGCGCGGCTTTTTCGGCATCCAAGCGTGTGACCAGGATGCGCTCCTGGTCTGCATCGAGTAATGCTTTGATAATGGCGGCAATTTGCTCGGCGGTTTTACCGGCACCGTAGACAACCTCGCCGGCTCCCTGGCGCACCCCGCGCGAAAGATCGAGCTGCGCAAAACCCAGATCGGCGGTCGGCGCCGTCTGGATGCGTGTAAGGGCATCGGCAGGGGTGACTGATCCGCCGGCAACATCGCTCAGCAGCTGCTCAAGATCTCGCTTATCCATATATGTTCCCTTCGACGGTGCAAAGTCTAGAACGAGAAAGGGAGTTTCCGAACATTAGAACAAAATTGTTCGGAAACTAGATATAGCGGAGTGATTTGATTGTTGGGCGAACTTGCTAGTCGCGCAGGATGATGTCCATGGCGAGCATCAGGTTGCGCTCGTCGATGGCAAACGGGGCGGCTTCGCGCGTCTTGGGCTTGGCGCAAAACGCGATGCCCGTGCCCGCGGCCTGGATCATGGGGATGTCGTTTGCCCCGTCGCCAATAGCGACCGTGTGGGCCATGTCGACGCCGCACTCAACTGCCCAGTCCAGCAGCTGGATGAGCTTGGACTCCTTGGTCACAATCTCGGCAGCCAACTTACCGGTAAGCTTGCCGTCCACGACCTCTAGGCGGTTGGCCAGGCAAAAATCGATACCCGCGGCGGCCACGATCTTATCGGCGACCTCGTGAAAACCGCCGCTTACCACGCCGACCTTCCAGCCCTTGTTGTGCGCCGAGCGCACAAGCTCCAGCGCGCCGGGGGTAAATGTCACACGCTCAAAGGTGCGCTCGAACACGCTCTCGTCCAGGCCGGCGAGCAGCCCCACGCGCTTCTCGAGCGCTTGCTTAAAGTCCAGCTCGCCGCGCATGGCGCGCTCGGTGATCTGTGCCACCTGCTCGCCCGCGCCTGCCTCCTCGCCCAACAGGTCGATGACCTCCTGGTTGATGAGGGTGGAGTCGATGTCCATAACAATGAGGCGTGCAGTCATGACGGGCCTTTCCAAGTGCTGTTTTATTGGGGCATATTGTCGCACGTGACGAGCGCGGGCGGGTGCCGCGGTGCGTCAATTGTTTCGTCTCCGTCAAGTCTTTGGGCAGGAGCTACTTTTCCGCGGCACATCGACGCGGGTGCGATAAGATAGAACGCCATGTCTGGCTGCGCGGTTTACGCAGGCTGGGCAAATCTGTACGACGCCGCCCGGAACGACACGGGGCGGCACAGATCCATAAAGGAGGATCACTGGTATGAGCCAGCCCCGTCCCATCGATGAGCATTCCATGCACACCCGTACCTGCGGCGAGCTTCGCTTCGAGAACGTGGGCGAAGAGGTCACCCTCACCGGTTGGGTGAGCCGTCGCCGCGACCACGGCGGCCTTATCTTCTGTGACCTTCGCGACCGCGAGGGCATCACGCAGCTCACCTTCGACCCCGAGCACTCCGACGGCGATGCCTTTAAGATCGCCGAGACCATGCGTCCCGAGTTGCCCATCAAGATTCACGGCGTCGTGCGCGCCCGTGGCGAGGAGACCACCAACACCAAACTCGCGACCGGCGAGATCGAGGTCCTGACCGACCACGCCGAGGTACTCAATACGTCCGTCACCCCGCCGTTCCAGATCGAGGACGGCATCGAGACCAGCGAGGACACCCGCCTGCGCTATCGCTATCTGGACCTCCGCCGTCCCGAGATGATGGCCAACCTCAAACTGCGCTCCGACTTCACCTTTGCCATTCGTGAGGCGCTGCACAACCGTGAGTTCATGGAGGTCGAGACGCCCGCCCTGTTTAAGTCCACGCCCGAGGGCGCCCGCGACTTCATCGTTCCCAGCCGTATCCAGCCGGGTAACTTCTACGCCCTGCCGCAGTCCCCGCAGCTCCTGAAGCAGCTGCTCATGGTCGGTGGCGTCGAGCGCTACTACCAGGTTGCCAAGTGCTTCCGCGACGAGGACTTGCGTGCCGACCGTCAGCCCGAGTTCACCCAGGTCGATATCGAGATGTCCTTCGTGGACCAGAACGACGTTATGAGCGCGCTCGAAGAAGTCCTGTCCGATGCCTTCGGTCGCATGGGTGTCGAGATGCCCACGCCGCTGCGTCGCATGAACTACTGGGAGGCCATGGACACCTATGGCTCCGACAAGCCCGATACCCGCTATGGCATGCACCTGGTCGACCTGACCGACATCTTTGCCAACTCCAAGTTCAAGGTCTTTGCGACTGCCGCAAACGAGGAGGGCTCTGTCGTCAAGGCCATCAACGCCAAGGGCGCCGGTGCCTGGGCACGTGCCAAGATCGATAAGCTCGCCGGCGTGGCCTCCACGTTTGGCGCCAAGGGCCTGGCATGGATCGCCTTCCGCGAGGACGGCTCCGTCAACAGCCCCATCGTCAAGTTCTTCTCGGACGAAGAGATGGCGGCTCTGCGCGAGCGCATGGACGTCGAGCCTGGCGACCTCGTGATGTTCGCCGCCGGCCCGCGCCTGCTCTCTGACGAGATCCTGGGCGGTATGCGTTCCCACATGGCCAACGCGCTCGAGATCAAGCGTGAGGGCCACGACTTCCTGTGGGTCGTCAACTTCCCGCTGTTCCACTGGGATGAGGACCGCAAGGCCTACGCTGCCGAGCATCAGCCCTTCACGCTGCCGACCGAGACCGACATCGCCAAGATCGAGGCCGACCCGCTGGCGGCCGGTTCCTGCACCTACGACTTTGTCATGGACGGCTTTGAGGCCGGCGGCGGCGGTATGCGTATCCACAACGCCGAGATGCAGATGTCTATGCTCAAGCTCCTGGGCTTCACCGAGGAGCGAGCCGAGTCGCAGTTCGGCTTCCTCATGGAGGCGCTCAAGTTTGGTGCACCCCCGATGGGTGGTTTTGCTCTGGGCCTGGACCGCGTGTGCATGCTGCTCACCGGTTCCGACTCCATCCGCGACGTCATGGCGTTCCCCAAGACGGCCAGCGGCTCCGACCTTATGTCGGGTGCTCCGAGTGCCGTTTCCGGCGCCCAGCTCAAGGACGTCAGCCTGCGCCTGATGTAGGCGAGCGGCTACATATTGCCTGTAACGAGGGAAGGACACGTGCCTTCCCTCGTTTTTTATGCGCGGGCGTTGCGAGGGCATAGGTTGACCGAACGTCGCGGAAACTGCGACCCGGAATTTGCGTTCAAAACGGGTCGCAGTTTCCCAGACAGGGGCCTTTTGGAAACTGCGACCCAGAATCCAGCCAGATAACGGGACGCACTTTCCGGTTGAGCCTTCTGGCGGAAACTGTGTCCCATCGTAGACGCTCGAAGTAGGATGCGATTTCCGTCCCGCCCTCAACAAGCATCTAACGCTACAATATCTACCACGTGGCTGGGTTTTGCCGGCCGAATGTACGATGTCGCGGGAGGGGACATGGTCGAGTTTACAAAGACGATTAAAGATCCGTTGGGACTACATGCCCGCCCGGTTGCGCTGCTCTATGACATCATTGCCAAGCATCGTAGCGACGTGTCAGTCAGTATCGGCGATCGCCACACGGATGGCCGCGATGTCATGGGGCTCATGGCCCTCTATGGTGAGTGCGGAGAGAACGTCGTCTTTCGTGTTTCGGGCGTGGATGAGGCTTCCTGCGTTACGTCGATCAGAAACCTCTCGCTCTAAGCATGACAGGGCGCGGCAAAGGACAACTCTTTGCCGCGCCTTTTTGTTTTGTTTCGTATAGGAAACTTTTTCGAAATCTGAATGGGGACCCTTTCCAAAAAGTTAACCACGTGTTAGTTTACTAAAGCGAACATAGGCGTGGTTAACTTTTACCGCGTCGATGTTGAGGACGAACTGACGTTAGGAGCCACTCATGTCTTGCGGACCGCAGATGCCGGCAATGCCGCTTTCGATGGTAAAAGCGGGCGAAACCGTGCGCGTGTCTCGTGTAAAGGGCAATGAGGATATGAAGCACCACCTCAAGGACCTCGGCTTTGTCGAGGGCAGCGAAATCCACGTGGTGAGCTCGAGTGGCGCCAATATCATCGTCACTGTGCTGGGCGCACGCTTTGGTATCGATTCCAAGGTTGCCATGCACATCATGACCGTCGGTTAGTCTGCAGCATTTCATAAAAACCGAAAGGGGGACAAGAGGATGAAGACGTTGGGTGACGTTAAGGTGGGCGAGAGCTCCACCATCGTCAAGCTTCACGGTGAGGGTGCGCTTCGCCGCCACCTTATGGACCTGGGGCTCATCAAGGGCACTTCGTTCAAGGTCGTGAAGGTTGCACCGCTCGGTGATCCGGTCGAGATCAACGTGCGCGGCTACGAGCTTTCCATCCGCAAGGAGGAGGCGGCCGTCGTCGAGGTCCAATAAGGGCTCGCGGCGTATGTTTCTGCAGATAAAGTTAGGTATTTCTAACTTAATGCAGCATTTTTGAAGCACATTATCCAGCCCGTGCGGAGAAAGCAGCGCGGGCACACAAGGAAGAAGGATTGAATGGCGGATTCTCAGATCCATGTCGCGCTGGCGGGTAACCCCAACTGCGGCAAGACCACGCTTTTCAACCTGATCACCGGCGCCAACGGCTACGTTGGCAACTGGCCCGGCGTCACGGTTGAGAAAAAGGAGGCCAAGCTCCTAAGCGACAAGAACGTTACCATCACGGACCTCCCTGGCATCTACTCGCTTTCCCCCTACAGCCCCGAGGAGCAATGCTCGCGCGATTACCTCATGAGCGGCGAGTCCGATGTTGTCGTCCAGGTTGTCGACGCCACCAACCTCGAGCGCAACCTGTACCTGGCGCTTCAGGTCATCGAGACCGGCCTGCCCGTGGTCGTTGCCCTCAACATGTTTTATATTTTTGAGAAGTAGTGCTACTAGATCTACACCGACAAGCTTTCCAAGAAGCTCGGCTGCCCGGTCATGATGATCTCGGCTC
>CALJNY010000139.1 GCA_937981515.1 uncultured Collinsella sp.
CCGGTGCGGATCCGCGCAGCGGATGCGCGGAATCCTATACGCCGCACCAATTGAGATTAAAAGCTCCCGGCAACGGGGGCTTTTCTTTTACGTAAACACCGCATGGATTCGAACCTCGGTCAAAGGGGACTATTTCTCATCGACTCGTGTAAGATTTCGAGTATGCGCCTCGGTGAGCCCGCGGCGCGCTCTTTCTTTAAACGACCGATCAGGGTGATATTTCGTGGCAGAGCGTCCGACATACAAGCTCAGGTTTCTCGATCCCAAAAAGCGCTTTCCGGCCATGCCCGAGCAGCCTGCGGGACGCTCGTATGGCGTGGTTTGGAAGCTTTTTGGCGAGGACCCGCATGAATCATGTTATGTCGTCGAATTCGTCGGCAAAAGCCATGTGTCGCTTTTGGGCTACGTGAGCGTTTCGGGTGAGGTCTATAAGGTGGACCGTCCCGTTAACGAGGTATCGCTGCCCGACGATCCCGACATGCAACTGATTCTCGACGAGTCCGATTCCACCATCGGTGAGATTGCGGTCAGGGGTACCGATGGGACGATGCACTCCCGGGCGCGAGTCATCGGCTCTCCCGAAGGCACCATGCGCGAACAATCCGATCGCGAGACGTGGAATTCGACGCGCAGCCTTCGCTACGGCGAGTTCATGGCCTCGATGTTCTTGCGTTACGTGATATTCGCCGATTCTGAAAACTCCGTCTCAAGCACGGCAGACGGTGACGGCCTCGACGAGGGCATGAAAAATGCCGTCGACAAGATCAAGCTTGTAAAACTCCCCGAGCCGGTTGAGGTGCTGCTGGGTTTTGATTCCACGCCGCTGCCCGATGCAATCGAAACGCTGCTCTACCGCATTGACCATACAGATAATCCAAGTGGCATCGAGCGCTATGCCGCCGCTTTGATGGGCGAAGTTAATCTGCCTCGCCTGCGCACCATAGCGGCTAAAACCGAAATGAGCCTGGCGCGCATCGATCGCTCGAGGCTCTTCTATCTCAATTTTGACCGTAGCCTGCTGGACCAGGACGAGATCGATACCCTGCTTGCCGTCGAGTGCCGCCTGAACCGCCTATCGGGCATCCTTGAGCGTATTGGAGCAGGGTTGGGCCCCGTTGCCTCGTCGCCAAGCTTTGAGGGCTGCTCGCTCTTTGACCTCTGGCATATCAGCAAGACGACAAACGACGTTCCTCGCTTGCTCGAAACGCTGTCGAATGACAACCCGTGGGCCAAGCCGGGGACGGTTGCGTGCCAGCCGGGTGGCGAGTGGGACGTTCGCACCCGCTTTGCACGTATCGTAGAAGCGCTCAATGTGGTCACGCGTCTCGATTACACCTATCGAGCGAACGTCGCCGAAGGCATCATGCTGGTGCGATTTGGCCGCACGGTTGTCGATGCTATGCCGCAGCGCGAATACGATGCTCAAGATGACGCCTGGCGCGAGGTGGATGAGCCTAGGCGCGCAGCATGGGCCACTGAGCACGATGCGCGCATTGCGCTTACACTCGCGGCGGCTTGCTTTGCTTCGGGTGCTCGCATCACGCGCTGCTACGTGCAGATTGCGGCTCCCGATGGCGAGCAGGGCGAGCGCGTTGTTAAAACGTATTCCTTTGGCCGTGCGGCTTATCTGGCCGATTGCGTTTCTGTCGCCAAGGATCTTGAGAGCATGGATATGGACGACATGCCCTGCAAGCATTTGCTCGAGGCATATGAGGCAGATGCTCCGGACATGATTGAGCCTGCAGAGGTTCACGCCCGACCACGCGATGACCATCGTCCATTGCCGCCTGCACTTCGCGATTTACTGCTCGCTGACACGGCTGACGAGCTTGAGGTCATGGAGGAGGACAACAATCCGTATGTCGCCCGTGTCGTCGAGCTGCGCGAGCAATCCAAAGTTGACCGAGCTGGTGCTTTCGAGGGCTTTTCTCGCCTTGTCGAGGAGCTGGAAGCCAAGTGTACTGTTGCTGAGCTTTTGGCGACGGGCCCGGTGCAGACCCAGTTCTGCGACAACCAGCTGGTGCGCATGGTGCTGCCGGTGATGGAGGAGGACCGTTCCGTGCGTATCCTTCGCGCTCCCGATGCGCTGTATTTTGCCCAGCACGAGATTTGCAGCTTTTACGCCGAACAAGAGGACTTTGAGCGTGCGCTGCCCGAGGTGCGCCGTCTCTACGATTTGGCGCGCTCGTCCATGCAGTCCCACTTTGCCCTGATCAACGTGCTAGCACGCCTGGAGCGCTATGACGAGATTATCGAGGTAGCGCGCCACGGCCTGCGCATTGCCAGCGACCGGCCTTCGATCGGTTACCTGTTCTATCGCCTGGCGTTTGCCTACTGGAACTGCGACCAGCTCGAGCTGGCGCTGGCATGTTATCGCCTGGTGCCGCGCGGCGAGGAGTCGGGTGGCAGTGCGCAGGAGGAAATGCAGGGCCTTATGAACGAGATGGGCGTCATCAAACCGCCCACGTTTGAGGAGGCTGTCGAGACCATCCGCAAGGCAGGTCTTGAGCTGCCGCCGGTGCCCGCCGTGACCAATCAACTCGCGGATGCCGCCGTGCAACTCGTCGACAACGGCTTCTTTTTCTTGGCGCGCGGCTGCATCTATCAAATGTGGCGCACCATGGGCAACGATGAGCTCGGCTCCCTCAACCGCTCGCTGGGGTAGGGGCGGCAAAACCGGCCTGAATAGAGCTGGATATACCGTTTGTTCAGTGCACTGAACAAAGGTGGTGTGTTTTGTTCAACATACTGAACAAAACGGAGGGCTGCTGGGATCGGTGGTATTTTCATCGCCTGTGCATAGATAAGGTATAACGAATTAAGTTATAACGAATTAAGATGTGAATTACTATAGCGAGCGGGATTGTCGCTAATTTGAACGTAAGTATCTGTATCGGTCCAGGTGAGAAGGCCTGACAAGACCGATGCGGACGTAAAATCGCTCAGCCTGCTAAAACTGTTAAACTCTGCTAAAGTTGCTAAACTTTGTTAAAGTTGTTAAAACTGGCAGAGGAGGTCGAATGTCAAAAGCTATTAATCCCTTTAAGCCAACAGCGGGCATGAATCCACCTGAGCTTATCGGACGCGACGCTGTTTTGGATGACTTTGCCGAGGCTCTTGAGAATGGCCCTGGTGCCCCCGATCGACTCATGCGCATCTCGGGCGTCCGAGGCACAGGCAAAACGGTGCTTCTCAATGCATTGGGTGATCTTGCGCGCAAAAAAGGATTCGAGGTTGTCGACGTCGCCTCAAATGCCGGTTTTTGCAGTAGAATCCTCGAGGCTCTACAGCGAAATGCTCGTCTTGAGTCAATGTCGATTTCCCCATCAATTCTAGGAGTCAGCCTTGGCTCCGTGGAGCTGTCGAAGTCAGCCTCTCATCTGGGCGAGGCGATGTACGATGCCGCGAAGCGAGGTGGTTTGCTCATCACACTCGATGAGATTCAGGACGCCTCAACTGAGGAAATGCGCGAGCTGGGTAATGAAATGCAGCTCTTGATTCGCCAAGGGGCGAATGTCGCCTTTGCATTCGCTGGTTTGCCAACCTCGGTGGATGGCGTGGTGGTGGATGATACGTTGACGTTCCTTCAGAGGGCGAAGCATATCGAACTCACGCGGCTTTCAGATTTTGAAGTCGGCGGATCGTTTGAGGATACGATGAGGCGTGCGGGCAAGGAACTCGACGAAGGCGTTGCTGAGATTTTGACAAAGGCTTCGGCAGGCTATCCCTTTATGGTCCAGTTGGTCGGATATTACGCTTGGCAGGTTGCTGCGCGCAGCGGGTCGGAGAGAGTGAGTGAAGAGGCGGCTCGCAAGGGTGTCCAGGCGGCTCTTGATAGTTTCAATGCCATGGTGATTGCCCCCGCGCTGTGCAGGGTGTCGGAGCGGCAGTTTCAATATCTCGCGGCGATGGCGCAATGCGAAGGCGGCGAGATTACGAACGGTGATATTGCCAAAAAGATGGGATTGCCGGCGAATAAAGTCGGGTCGTATCGCAAACGTCTGATCGATGCGGGGTTGATTGAGCCTGCGGGCTATGGCTGTGTTTCGTTTGCAATTCCGTATATGCGCGACTATTTGTTGGAGGCGGTACGGGAAAGGTAAAAATGGAATCGCTCCAAATTCCCTCTTGCCCATCTTCGACTGTTTGGTTACTATAGAACGGCTGTTACGGAGAGCTGACCGAGAGGCCGAAGGTGCTCGCCTGCTAAGCGAGTATGCCCCAAAAGGGCATCTGGGGTTCGAATCCCCAGCTCTCCGCCAGTTTAACTTTAAAGAAGGGTCCCATCTGGGGCCCTTTTTTAATTAGAAGAATGTTAACTGGGGATTCGAACCCTCAAAAAATGAGGCGCCCCGTTGGACGCCTCATTTTGGTTCGATGTGATATCGCTTTGGCCCTACACCTCAGGAGCCTTGGCTACGGTCTCGCTCTCGGCTGTGAGCGGGCGGTTGTCGATGCGGCGGCCCAGGCGGTCGAGCTTCACGAGCAGCCACTCGATGGGATTGGGCCCCGTTCCTTCCTCGTCGGCAACCAGGTCCATGACGGCAATCTTGGTGCCGTCCTGCTTAAGCGTAACGCTGCCCACCTTATCGCCAACATGCACCGTGCCCGAAAGGTCATCGTAGCTAACCTTTTCGGTCACTTCGCCGGCGAGTGAGAACACTGTTGCCTGTGCGGCGGGGTCGGCGAGCGTGGCATCGATCGTCTTATCCGTCCAGTCGGTTTGGCCAATGCGCGCCATAAGCGGGTTGCCGTTGGCGGTCTTCTCCTGTGTATTGGCAATTGCGACCGTCACCTTGTGACCGTAGTACCAGTTGGCAAGGGTCGCCGTATCGGTAAAGCGCTGATCATTGGTTGTGGAGTTCAAAATAACGGTGTAGACCTCGTCGCCGTCGCGGTTGTAGGCGCTCGTAAAGCAATAGCCCGCGTCGTCGGTGGTGCCGGTCTTGCCGCCAATGTTTCCGTCCTGACCGAGCAAAACGTTGTGCGTGTCCATGGAATGCGAATGGTCTGAGCCATCGGCGCCTGTGACCTCGATCCAGGAGTCCTCGCTCGCCACGACTTCGCGGAACGTGTCGTTTTTCATAGCCTCCCGCATCATCAGCGCCACATCATGTGCGGTCGAGTGCATGTCGCCGGCCCACTCGTCAAAATCCAGGCCGTGAGGGTTCTCAAAGACCGTGCCGGTGCAGCCGAGCTTTTTGGCGCGCTCGTTCATGGCCTTCACAAAGGTTGCCTCGGCGTTTTTGGTCTTGGGGTCGATCTTTTTGCCTACGTACTCGGCAAGCACAGTGGCGGCGTCGTTGCCCGAGGGAATCATCAGGCCGCGTAGTGCCTGCTCCACGGTGAGCTCGTCGCCTTCGAGCAGTCCGGCAGTCGAGTTGCCTACGGTGGCGGCAGCGTCGCTCACCGTGACCTTCTCGTCCATCTTGCAGTTTTCGACGGTCAGGATTGCGGTCATGACCTTGGTGATCGAGGCGATCTTGACCTGTTCATCGGCGCCGCGTCCATAGTAGACGGCGCCGTCCTTGCCCATAACAAGGGCATTCGTTGCCTCGATATCGGGCAGGTTTTC
>CALJNY010000140.1 GCA_937981515.1 uncultured Collinsella sp.
TCTCCCAGGCGTTTTCCGATCGCGGCGACGGTGTTTGCGGGAATGCGGCCGCCCTCGGCGGGGTCGGTTAGCTCTGCCGCGGAATCGCGAAGGGGTAGGCCTTCAATCCATTCCATAAGGATGACCGGTGTGTTGCCGGCATAACCGTAGCCATAGGTTTTGGGAAAGCCGCCCAACAGTGAGATGACTGCAAGATTGCGATACTCTTCGGTGAGCGTCTTAATGCCCGAGGGGCTGACAGCGGAGCCGTTTTCATCACAGCCGCTGAGGGGCCACAGCGTCTTGAGCGCAAAGGTCTCGCCTTCGGTGTTGGCGACCTTGCGAAGATGGTGGGAGCCGCCGCCGACTGCCCCGCAATCCAACAGGGTGGTAAAGCGGCGAATGGTATCGGAGTCTTCGGTGGTCGCAAACATGGGGTTTGGTTCAAAGGGGGACAACGCAATGATATCCATGTCCGTGTCGTACGTCACGGGGCGATCCTTTCGAGAAAAAATGCATAGCAATAATGTTAGTCAAAAGGTAGCGCAACCGTTGCCTTAATTGAAAATGTGCCGTTATTTGCAGAGGTTAATGCAAATAACGGCACCTTGTGCGTCGAAGATGTGTGGGCAGACTAGTCTGTGATGCGAATGACCAAAAAACGCGTCGTGGCGCCCAAACAAAGCGTGTCTCCGTTGTGAATCTCGACGGGGGTGTTAGCGAAGTTGGCGGGGCGGTCGCGTCGAGGCAGCTCGATAGGCTGCCGGCAGCGGTCGACGCCCGAGATCAAAAACGATCCGTTGGTGGAGTCGAGGCCCTGCGCAAGCCAGCGTCCGTCTTGGAACCAAATGCGCAGGTGCTGGCGCGAGACATCGGAATCGACGTCGGTGATGGCGTTCCCGTCGCCAGTCAGCGACCCGATAATGCTGCCCACCGGGTCCGTGGTAAGGGGACGCAGCGGCGGTCGTGCCGAGTTGCCCACGACGCGCAGCAGCCCCAGGCGAATGTCTCCCGTGGGGCGCGCGGTTGTCGAGAAAAATGAGGTGACGGTCGTCTCGACCGTGCCAAGCGTCGAGAACATCTGGTCGGACACAAAGGACTCGGTGTACTCGATGGCGCGGGCGGGGTCGCCAAGGCAGCCGGTAACGATAAAAAAGATCAGATGGATGTAGAGGCGATCTTTAATGCCACTATCGTCAGTGGTCTCGATGCGCTCGACGCCGTTTCTAAAGAGCATGCCGTCGACGCCACAATTGGTAAGGGCATCCTGCATGTCTGGGACGCACGACTCCATATAGCGTTTAGCGACCTTGCTCAGCGATTGGGGGTCGGAGCCTCGGTTTTGCATGATGAGGTTGAGTATCTGGCGCGCACTTTGTTCAAAGGGCGTAAACAGCGGCTCGGAAAGGTCACCGGGTTTGGCGTGAACGATTTCGCGTGAGATAAACGACGGGACCGTCAAGCGTTCGTAGATGAGGCGTCCACCGTAACGGGCGTTGCCGGCCATTAGAATTTGCGCGGCGTTACCGTTGTTGATGCGACCGAGTGACTTAAGCCCGGCGTACAGTGCACAAGATGGAGTGTCAGCCATTTGTTTTTACCCCCCCCCGCCGCTAAAAGTGAC
>CALJNY010000141.1 GCA_937981515.1 uncultured Collinsella sp.
TCGTCGAGCGCCGCCTCGACCTCGTCCAGCACATAGAACGGCACCGTACGCGTGCGATACACGGCAAAGAGCAGGGCGAGCGCCGTCAGGCTCTTCTCGCCGCCCGACATGAGCATCATCTTGGTGATGCGTTTGCCGCGCGGCTGCGCCACGACCTCAATGCCCGTCTCGGCCGGATGCTCGGGATCGGTCATCTCAAGGTGAGCCTGACCGCCTGGGAAGAGCATGGCGAAGATCTCGCGGAAGTTCGCGTCGACCTTCTCAAACGTCACCAGGAACGCCTTGCGCATCTTGCGGTCGATCGCCACGGTGATCTTGGTGAGCGCCTTGCGCGCGCTCTCCAGATCGGCCAGTTGCTCCTCGATGTAGTCGGCGCGGCGCTTGAGCTGCTCGTACTCCTCCATGGCGACCTGGTTCACAGGGCCCAGGTTGTTGATCTGGCGCACGAGTTGGTTAAGCTCACGCTCGGCGGCGTCGCGATCGGTGGGCGCCGGCAACATGAGCGCTTCCTCGAGCACCGTGGTACCGTCGGCGGTGATGGCCTTGATGGCAGCCTCGACCTGCACCTCGAGCTTGCCGCGTGCGACCTTGAACTCGTTTTGCGTCGCGGTGGCGGCATCGACCCGCTCCTTGGCGCGGGCGACCTCGGTCTTGGCGTCCTCGATGGTCTTCTTCAGTGAAGCCGAGTCCGCCTCCTCGAGCGAAGCCTGGTCACGCAGACGCGCAGCCCAGTCCGAGGCGCGCTCCAACAGGGCAGAATAGCGCTCGTGCATAGGATCGACGCGAAGGCGCAGCAGCTCGAGCGAGCGCGAAGCCTGACGCGTCCCGCGGATACGACGGTCGATACCCTCCAGACGATGCTCAAGATCAGGCACGCGGCCCTTCAGCGAACGCAGGCGCTCACTCGTCTGAGCCAGGCGCACCTTTGCATCGGCAAGCTTTCCGGCGGCCTCGGAATCGTCGCGACGCACGCGATCGAGCTCGTCGTTGGCCTCGGCAATCTGCAAGCCTAAGTCGCTCGCCTGCGCACGGGCCTCGTCACGCGAACGAGTGAGCTCGTCCACGCGCGGACGTGCGGCACGAACGGCCTCGGCAGCCTGCTCGCGGCGCTTGGAAATACGCACGCGCTCGACCTCGGCGTTGTTGGCACTCTGCTCCAGGCGGCCGATCTCGGACAGCAGGGAGCGACGCTCGCCCTCAAGGCGGGCAATCTCGCCGGCAGCATCGCCCTCGGCAGCACGGGCCTCCTCAACGGCCGCATTGGCCTCGACGACCTGATCAGAAACATACTCAAACGCGGCAGCAAGATCGGGCTCCAGGCCTTCCAGCTCGCGGATACGACGCTTGCGCTCCAGGGCGCCCGAAGCCTCACCGGCATCAAGCCCCACGCTAACCAGGCCGCCGCAGGCAACGCGTGCGCCATCGGGAGTCACATAGGTCACGCCATCAACGACCGGCGCGGACAGCGCGGCAGCCAAGTCATCGACCACGTAATAGTCGCCGAGCAATGCCTCGACGACCGGACCGTAGCCCGCACGCACGGACAGACGATCAACAAGACGGGTACCGGCGGCACCCTCGGCGACCGCAGAGCCACTCACGCTGCGCGCCACCAGCAGCGCCTCGCCCGAGGCCTTCTTTTGGTCCAGAGCCGAACGAC
>CALJNY010000142.1 GCA_937981515.1 uncultured Collinsella sp.
TATTGCCGCTGCCGCGGGTGCCGTCGTCGAGCGCGCGGGCGGGCTTATAGACGCGCACGGACTCCAAAACATCGGCCATGCAGGCGCCGTAGGCACCGGCGTTCATATAGCAGGCGCCGCCGACCGAGCCGGGGATGCCCGAGAGGGGCTCCATGCCGGTGAGGCAGGCTTCGGCGGCAGCCGCGGCGACATCGGAAAGCAAGGCGCCGGCTGCTGCCGTAACATGCGTGCCGTCGACGGTGATGTTAGAGAGGCCTTCGCCCAGTGCCACGACGACGCCGCGGATGCCCCTGTCGCCGACGAGTAGGTCGGAGCCGTTGCCCACGATGGTGAGGGGCAGATCGCAGCGATAGCAGGTATCGAGCGTGGCGACGAGGCCCTGCTCGGTATCGGGCGTGACAAAGACGTCGGCCGGGCCGCCGATCTTAAACGTGGTGTGCTCGCGCATGGGCTCGCTCATCAGTACGTTGTCCTCGCCGGCAACGCCAGCAAGCGCGCACAGCAGGTCCTCGTTAAAAAAGTCGTTCTCGTGCATACGAATATCCGCCTTTTGGTGGTCGTTGTCATCAATCGATTGCAATATACCCCACCCGGACGGATTTGGTGCGCTGGCGGCGATAAAACAGCCGTCTACCGGATTGGTAAAGTGTTTATCACCGAGGTAGAGGGGTAGTCGCTATACTTTCAAGAGATTGCGCGTAAACCCGGAAGGAGCGAGATGGCCAACAAAGTCACCCTCAAGCAGATCGCCCAGGAGGTGGGGCTTTCCCCCTCGTCGGTCTCGCTTGTGCTCAATAATCGGCCCTGTCGCATCTCGGAAGAAAACCGCAAGCTCATCAAAGAGGTCGCGGCGCGCAACCACTATGTTCCCAACCAGATCGCGCGCAGCCTGGTCATGCGCGAGTCGCGCACCCTGGGCCTTATCGTCCCTAACATCGAGAGCCGCTTTTTTGCCTCGCTCGCCGGTAGCCTGGAAAAGCGCTGCCGCGAGGACGGCTATGCGCTCTTCATTACCAGCTCGGGCGGAAGCGCCGATGACGATCTGGAGCTGCTGCGCCAGCTGGTGACGCGCGGCGTTGATGGCGTCTTCCTGGTCGTGGGCGACGAGTTCTCCGACGACCGCGCCCTGCGCGAAGAAGTCAGCCACCTGCCCATCCCGGCCGTAATGGTCGACCGTGCCATTGAGGGACTCGAGTGCGACAAGGTGATGTTCGACCACGAGATGGGCGGCTACATGGCCACCCGCTATCTGATCGAGCAAGGCCACCGCCGTATTGCTTGCCTGGTTAACGCACGCCGCTCCAATACGGGTCGCAAACGACTTGCCGGCTATGAGCGCGCACTGCGCGAGGTTGGCTTGCCTATCGACGCGCGTTTGGAGTTTGAGAGCGAGTACTACATTCCAAGTGCATACGAGGCCTCGGAGGCGGTGCTCGCAACTGATGCCACCGCCGTGTTCGCAAGCTCGGATAACATTGCCCTTGGTTTGCTCAAGCGCCTGCATGAGATGGGGAAGAGCATCCCGGGCGATATTTCGGTCGTAAGCTATGACAACTCGGCGGCCGACGTTCTCTTTGAGCCGGCGCTGACCGCCATTGAGCAGGATCCTGGTGTCCTTGCGGAGCATGCTTTTGGCTGCATGTCCAAGCGTCTTGCCGGTAGGGGCGGTAAGCGTGCCGAAGAGGTCGTTCTGGAACCGGCGCTTATCGTGAAGGGCAGTGTGCTTGATCTTACCGAATATAGCTAAGCGCACTTGTTTGTTTGCATAGATTGCATGCGGAGTGTCCGCTATTTGCCGGCGGGGCCCGGGGAGGCATACTTTGTTTTGAGAAGTGGGCTTCGCGAACTTCTCAAAACAAAGTATGCCTCCCCGGCCCTCGTCCGTGAACTTTTCCGCTGGGCGAGCCATAGACGCCGCGTACCGATAGGGTAAGGCAGCGGCTTGAAATTGGTGCTATATTCAGCTTGAGTTGTTTAATGCTAGTACGGGAGGCTGATATGGGGCTGTTCAAGAAGAAAAACCCGCAGGATGCCTTTGATCCCGATGTGTTTACCATCACGGATACGATTTTGGACCCGCCGCGGTTTACGTTTTTGCCGGCTATCTACCAGGATGCCACGCGTCGCAAGTGGGCCGTGCATCAGCGCGGCGGCGAGCCGAAGATTTTTGACTATGCGGACGTGTTGCAGTGCGAAGTGGCCGAGGCGGGCGATCCGGAGGCCGAGGAAGTGGCCTCAAAACAGGAATTTGCCCAGCGTATCCTGGCAAATCCTGCCAAGGCGGCGAGAATAAACGCTGCCAAGCGTAATATGTGTCTTGGTATGGGCGTTGTTGTGGCGGTTCAGACGGGAAAAGACGAGGTTTCCAAATTAGAGATTCCCGTTATGACCGACGAAGTCAAACGCGATTCAAGTCTATATAAGTCGTATCGGAATGTCGCCGAGAAGATCAAGGCCGAATTTGATGCCATGGGAGGGCTGGCCTAATTATGGCGGCATACGTTTCTGAATGAGGAGTCTGTGCAATGGCAGGCGAATCTTATGCAATTCCCCCCAAAGATCGTGCTGTTGAGGGAATTCTTTGGTATATCCAGCACCACCAGCTTGCCGGCGGCGATCGCCTGCCGGCCGAGCGCGTGCTGTGCGAAGAGATTGGCGTTTCGCGTACGGCGTTACGCGCCGGTATCACGCGGCTCATCTCGTGTGGAACGCTCGAGAGCCGTCGCGGATCGGGTACGTATGTGTGTCCTCCCAAGCCGCTGAATATCTTCCAGGAAACGTATATCTTTTCCGATGCTGTGCGGACTGCCGGCCTGCACCCCTCTTCTCGTCTGGTTTCCACCGGGACCATCGAGGCGGATGAGGCGCTTGCCGACAAGCTTGGGGTGGCTGTGGGCGCTCCTTTACTCCGCATGCAGCGCATTCGACTTATAGAGGGCGAGCCGGCGTCAATCGAGACCGCTCACGTTAACCTGTCCCTGTGCCCCGCGCTTCCCGAGCACGATTTTGAGTGTGAGAGCCTTTACGATGTCTTGCTCAAAGAAGGTGGCGTGCGTGTTGAGCATGGACGTGAGCATATCTCCATCTCGCGTTTGAACGCCGAAGAGGCCGAGCTGCTCCAGCAAGAAGAGGGAACGCCGGTGTTCTATGAGAGCTCGATCGAATTTGATAAGGACATGCGTTTTGTGGAGCATTGCAAATCGGTGATTTTGCCCACAAAGTTCCGCTTTGCCGATAACGGCGAAGAGAACGGCATGAGGAGCGTGGCAGGTGAACAATGGCTGAAACAGTAGATGCCACCCCGGTTTATATGCGCATTCGACGCCGCATCGAGGAACGTATCGAGCGCGGTATATATCCCACGGGTTCCATGATTCCGTCCGAAAAAGACCTTGCCGAGGAATTTGGTACGACACGCTTGACCATCCGAAGCGCTGTCGATGAGCTGGTTCGGCGCGGGCAGATTCGCCGTGTTCGGGGAAAAGGTGCCTTTGTGGCGCAGAAAGTACCTGCTTTTTTTGAACGCACGGTCGGTTTCCGTGAATCGGTCCGTGCTTCGGGCGGCGAGCCGTCCGTCCGTATTCTCGCGCGTTCCAAACGTTATGCGGGGCCATATTACGCCGACCTGTTTGGCATCGCCGAGGACGACCTGCTCTATTCCGTTCGACGCCTGAACTGCATAAACGGTAGCCCCGTATCGATTGAGACGGCGCTGATTCCCTGCCTGCTGTTCCCAACCATCGAAGATATTGACGTGTCGGTCTTCAGTTTGTACGAGACCTATGAGATGCTGGGCCGAAAGCCAGTCATGGCACAGGAAAAGCTCGATATCGAAGCGCTGGGCGCACGAGATGCCGGCCTCCTTGGACTGGAACAGGGCGATCTTGTTTTGCTTTTGGAATGCGTGAGCTATTACGCGAGCGGTCAGGCTATCGAGTATGTAAAATCCTTCAATCGTGGCGATACGGGCGGCTACACCTATACGTACTAGCTGGTATTTTGTGAATAACGGCAGGGAAACTAACCAGTTTTGATCGTTGGGTCAGCTGTATATACAACCTTACAGGGCTCAAAATCGACCGTTCGCCGAAGGGAATAAATTAATCGACAAAGAGGTATCAAAAAGCCGTAACCTGTAATCGTGATTGGTATCAAATACTAATGATTTGTTGCGAGGTGAGACGATGAAGATGCTCGATTACGTTCAACTCGCCCATGTGCGTATGGGAGAGAACCTCGAGCGTTCGTCTGAGCTGGTAGCGCAGCTCGTTGATATTTTCCAGTCCGGTTCTTTTGACGCGCTGCGCATCGTTGCTTCGGGTTCGTCGCGCCATGCCGCCGATTGCGCCCGCGATTACCTGCAAGATGCGCTGCAAATGCAGGTGTCCGTTGTGACGCCCGAGGCCTTCGTTGATTTTGAACACACCTATCCGCAGCATGCGCTCAACATCGCCGTCTCGCAGAGTGGCTATTCGACCAATACGATTGCGGCGCTCGATTACATGCGCGCACACGATATGGCTGCAGTTGCGCTCACGGCAAACGTCGAGGCGCCCATCAAGGAGCACACTGACATCGTTCTTGACTACGGTGTGGGCGTCGAGTCGGTGGACTTTGTGACTCTGGGCGTCGAGGTGCTCGTTGAGTACCTGGTGCTCTTTGGTATTTACGGCGGTCGGGCGCGCGGAACGATTGACGCCAAGGGCGTTGCCCAGCGTCTTGACGACCTGCGCGAGGCCATCCAGGCCAATGCCGTGATGTGCAAGACCGCCGAGGAATATGTCCAAGACCACATGCTCGAGCTTTCTGAGCACATGCCCGCCATGGTCGTCGGCAACGGCCCCAACTACGGCGTTGCCGAGGAGGCGGCGCTCAAGCTGAGCGAGTCCATCAAGATTCCTGCCATGCATCACGAGGGCGAGGAGTTCGTTCACGGTCCCGAGATGCAGATCGTTCCGGGCTATCTGGTGTTTATCGTTGACGATCCGCAGGGGTCGGAGCGTCTTGCGAATATCGCTGATGCGCTATCGAACGTTACGACAAAAACGGTGCTGCTCACGGCCCATCCCAAGGGTAGGGCTCACGAGGTTGCGGTGCCTCAGGTGGCTCCGCTGCTCAGCGCAATTCCCAATCTTGTGTTCTTCCAGACGATTGCGGCCATGATAGCCGAGCGTCTGAAGTCATGGGACGTGCACCCGTATCTTGATGCCGTCTCCAAGCAAATGGAGGTCAAGGCAGAGGGCTACGAAGAGTCAGTCAATGCGCTTAAGGCCAAAGCGGCCGAGTGTTACGGAATGTAAGCGGGTTTTGATGCCCGTTGGCATGGGGGATGTGGAAACAACCCCAGAAAGGAGAGACAAATGAAGGAAACCGAGAAGATCGAGATCATGCATTTCGACCAGGAGGGCTATCTCG
>CALJNY010000143.1 GCA_937981515.1 uncultured Collinsella sp.
CCGGTGTCCCTGCGCGATGATGCCCAGCCCAAAAAGCAAAAGCCCAAGCGCAAGGTACACCCCGACGAGGATGCCTATCACAAGCACAAGCGCCATATCCCCAAACCGCTCATCGTCATCGCGGTGCTCGCCGCCGTGTGCGGTGGTGCCTATTGGTTTGTGACTGCCGATCCCATGGGCGTCATGCCCGGCTTCTACGACCAGTTTGGCCAGGCCGCCAAGACCACCTTCCCGTCGCGCCAAAAGGGCGAGGCCACCGAGAAAGAATCCAAGCAAGAGGATGCGTCCGAGGTCGTTCAGGAGGAGACCGTCTTAACCGACGACCAGCTCTACACCAGGCTCGACGGCCTGTACCAGACCATCGTGTCGTACAGCGACGATGACCAGATCGGCGAGGTCATCGATTCGTTTAATAACGGCTATCTGCGTACACCGCTCTCCACCCGCCAGGAGCTGTCGCAGAGCGCCTATGCCCTGCGCGATCAGATAAAAAAGACCCAGGATGAGCTCAACAACCTCAAGGTTCAGGACGACACGGTCTATGCGGAGGACATCGATCATCTAAATCAGCTTGCCCAGTGGATGTACGAGCGTGTCGACGTGATCTGCCAGAGCTGGGATATCTCGCTGTCCATTCCCGACGGCGAGTCGCTGAGCGCCCGTCAGAGCGAGATCCTGGCGCCCATCGCACAGGGCGGCAACAGCGCGCTTAACCAGTACGACGCCAACGTGAGCGCATGGAGGCCGCAGCAGCGTTCGTAATTTGTTGCCCTCCGGCGGCATAACCTGCGTGCGCAATTGATGGAAGCCCGTGCTTATTGCTACAATTCGTACAAATATGCTTTAAACGCACGAGGAAGGAACCACATGTTTGGTTTTAAGAAAGAGCTCTATACGCCCGAGTACCAGCTCGTCGGTGACGAGTGCGCGGTGATCGAGACGTCGAAGGGCACCATCAAGGTCAAGTTTGACGGTGAAGGCGCCCCCATCCATGTGGCGAACTTCTGCGAGCTTTCCACTATGGGCTTTTATGACGGCCTTAAGTTCCATCGCTATGTGCCCGGCTTTGTGATCCAGGGCGGCGACCCCAATACCCGCGATATGTCCGGCGCCGATGTCGCTGCCGGCCTTGAGGGTCCCGACGGCATGCCCGGTACCGGCGGCCCCGGCTACTGCATCAAGGGCGAGTTTGCCACCAATCCGCGCAACAGCCATGTTGACGGCGCGCTTGCCATGGCCCGCTCTATGGATCCCGATTCCGCGGGTTCGCAGTTCTACATCTGCCTGGGCGCCCAGCACAACCTCGACTCCGGCTATACCGTCTTTGGCACCACGGTCGAGGGCCTCGACGTCATCTCGCAGCTGCGCGCCGGCGACGAGATCGTTCATGTCGAGATCGTTCACGAGTAAAGGGGACTTCCTTGAATAGCCAGCTGATCCAACAGGGCCGCGCCGCTTATCGCGCGGGTGATTTTTCCGCTGCCGCCCAGATGCTTGGTGCGGCAAAGACCCCCAACGAGATCATGGGTGAGGCCGACCACCTGCGCGGCAACGCCCTGATGCATCTGGGCATGTACGCCGAGGCCGCCGAGGCCTACGCCGCAGCCCTCAACGACGGCGCCTATGGCAAGCGCGGCGCCCTGCTTACCAACCGCGGCAAGGCACTCGCCGCGGTGGGCGACTACACCACGGCTGCCCAGGCGTTCTCTGCAGCTACCCAGGACGCTTCCTACGCCACGCCGTTTAAGGCCTACCTGGGTCTGGGCAACGCGCTGTTCCAGTCGGGCGACTACGCCAACGCCGGTACTGCCTTCCGTCAGGCTGCCATCGACGGCGCCAACCCGGCTCCCGCCGCCGCCCTCGGTGATCTGGGTCGCTGCTTCATCAAGCTCGGCCGCCCCGCGGACGCCGTTGAGACCTACCGCACGGCTATCGACTTTGCCGGCCCGCGCTACGACACGCGCGCCCTCAACGCCGGCATGGGCCAAGCGCTTTCCGCCGCCGGCCGTCCCTCCGATGCGCTCGATGCCTTTAACGCCGCCACCGACGACGGCATCTACCAGCTCACGCCCGAGCAGGCCGACGAGCTTGCCCGCGTGCATGATTCGCTTGCCGCGCTGTCTGCCCAGACGGCTATGGCCACGGCTCCGGCGCCCGCGATGGACGCTCCTGCCGTCGATCCGCTCGATCCTACGGGCGCGACCGGTCAGTTTATGCCCGATCCCTCGGACACCGGCTTCTTTACGCTGTCCGAGTCCGAGATGGTCCAGCAGGACCGTCAGGATCGTAAGCAGGCCAAGGTCCGTCGTCGCCATCGCCACACGGGTCTCAAAGTCTTCATCGTGCTGCTTCTGCTCATTTTGATTGCTGCGGGCGGTCTGGGCTTTGCCTACACGCGCGGCTTTGGCTTCCCCTCGCAGGAGTCGGTTATCACCGATCTGTTCCAGGCTGCCGGCGACGGTGACACCGCAAAGGCCGAGTCTTGCCTGGCCTCGAGCCTGTCCGAGGACGCCAAGTCGATGATCATCTCCTCGATTCCGCAGGGCGCCACCGTGTCCGTCGAGGGCATGGATCAGTCCATGACCGAGACGACCGCCAAGGTCAAGGCTTCGCTGTCCAAGGGCGGCGAGCAGGAGTACACCGTCAAATTCGTGCGCTCCGACAATCATATCGGCTGGGCCGTTTCCTCGCTCGATATGGATTTCTCGGCTGCTGACAACCAGTAGTGACCTTATGGGATTTAGCTTTGCCCGGCGCTTCACCGCAAGTGAGGTGCCGGGCTTGCGCTAGTATCATGAGCTAGTAGTTTTCCAGCAATCATCCAACACATCAGGAGTTGCGTTGTTTTCTTTGATGGATATGTTCTTCGGTAGCTATGCGGGCGATCTTGCCATCGACCTCGGCACCGCAAATACGCTTGTCTCCGTGCGCGGCAAGGGCATCGTCATTCGCGAGCCCTCTGTCGTCGCCATCGATAAGAACGACGAGCGCATCCTGGCGGTCGGTATCGAGGCAAAGCGCATGCTCGGCCGTACGCCCGGCAACATCGTGGCCGTTCGTCCCCTGAAGGACGGCGTCATCGCCGACTTCGATGTTACCGAGGCTATGCTTCGCTATTTTATCGACAAGGCGTCCGAGAAGCGCTATCCGTGGACCCCGCGTCCGCGCGTTGTCGTCTGCGTTCCCTCCGGCGTCACGTCGGTCGAGAAGCGTGCTGTCTTTGAGGCCACGATCCAGGCTGGCGCTCGCCAGGCCTACCTGATCGAGGAGCCCATGGCTGCCGCTATCGGCGCCGATCTGCCCGTCGAGGAACCCACCGGCTCCATGGTCATCGACATCGGTGGCGGTACCACCGAGGTTGCCGTTATCGCTATGGGTGGCATCGTCGTCTCGCAGTCCATCCGTATTGCCGGCGACGAGTTCGATCAGGCCATCCTCACGCACGTTCGTGATGCCTACAACTTGGCCATCGGCGAGCGTACGGCAGAGGACATCAAAATCAAGGTCGGCTCCGCCGTGCCGCTCAAGGACGAGCTCGACGTCGAGGTCAACGGCCGCGACGTGATCACCGGTCTGCCCAAGACCGTGCGCATCGAGAGCGAGGAGATTCGTCGCGCGCTCAACAAGCCGCTCGACGAGATGGCCAAGGCCGTCAAGGACGCACTCGACGCTACGCCTCCCGATCTTGCCTCGGACCTTATGTACTACGGTATTTTGCTGACTGGTGGCGGCGCACTGCTGCGCGGTCTCGACGTGCGCCTGCGCGATGAGACCGGTGTTTCGGTCAACGTCAGCCCCACGGCGCTCGATAACGTCGTTAACGGCTGTGCCCGCGTGCTCGAGGCCAATGCGTTTGATGGCGGCTTCGTCCAGACCAATGCTTAATTTCCAAAAGGTGGATTCCATTTGGCACGATCTTCGGGTATCTCCACAAATCTGAATACCAAGCGACAATCAACGGGTATGCGCCCGTTGATTGTTTTCAGCCTGATTTCGGTGTTGCTGCTCACGTTTTACATCCGCGAGGGCGAGGCAGGACCGATTCATGCCGTGCGTTCGGGCGTGACGACGATTACCTCGCCGGTGCGCTTTGTGGGCTCGGCTGTGGCGGCCCCCTTCAATGCGATCGGCAACGTGTTCTCTAACCTTACGGCGTCGCAGGACACGCTTGACGAGCTTAAGAAGCAAAACGAGGAGCTGACCTCTAAGGTTGCTGAGCTCTCCGAGGCTCAAAAGACCGCCGAGCGTCTGGAGGGGCTGGTCGGCCTGCAGTCGACCTACAACCTCAAATCGCCCGCTGCTCGTATCGTTGGTGCCTCGGGCGCTGCCTGGACCTCGACCGTAACCATCGACAAGGGCTATGCCGACGGCCTTACCATCAACATGCCCGTGACGAGTTCTGCCGGTGTTATCGGTCAGATTATCGAGGTATCGGCCAAGACCTCTACCGTGCGCCTTATTGGCGACGAGAACTCGGGTGTGTCCGCCATGGTACAGGACACGCGCGCCCAGGGAATGCTGCAGGGTCAGGCTGACGGCACGCTGCGTCTTGAGTACGTGAGCGTCGACTCCGATGTTAAGGTTGGCGACATCATCGTGACCTCGGGCATTGGCGGTGTATTCCCCAAGGGTCTACCGCTCGGCACCGTCTCGTCGGTTGAGAAGTCGGCAA
>CALJNY010000144.1 GCA_937981515.1 uncultured Collinsella sp.
CCAGGGCTTCATCGGAGAGCTGCTCGCCACGGATCATGGCGAGGAAGAGCCCGGCCAAGCGGCGTGCCTCCTCGACCGTCTCGCCGGTGATGAGGTCGGCCATGATATCGGCGCTGGCCTGGCTGATGGCACAACCGTGACCAGTAAAGGAAGCCTCCTCGATCACGCCGTTCTCGACACGCAGCTGCAAGGTGAGCTCGTCGCCGCAGCTGGGGTTGATGCCCTCGTGCTCGTGCGTGGGGGTATCCATCTCGTACTTATAGTCGGGGTGCGAGTTGTGCTCCATAAACGTGGTGGAGGTGTACAGATTACCCATTGAACGTGCTCCAAACGTGATGCAGGCCGGCGATGAACTTGTCGATGTCGGCCTTGTCGTTGTAGAAGGCCACGCTGGCGCGGCAGCAGGCGAGGTTCTCGACTCCCAGCCAGGTAAGCAGCGGCTGCGCGCAGTGGTGACCGGCGCGGATGCAGACGCCGTCCATGTCCATGATGCTCGCGACGTCGTGCGGGTGGATGCCCTTGACGTTAAAGCTCACGACCCCGTGGTGGTTGTCCCAGTAGATGGAGCCGATGATCTGGACAAAGTCGAGCTGCATGAGCTCGCCCATCAGGTAGTGGACGAGTGCCTGCTCGCGTGCCTGGATGTTTTCGTAGCCAACCGTGTTGACGAGGTAGTCGAGAGCGGCGCCTGTGGCGAAGATGCCGGCGGCGTCCTGCGTGCCGGCCTCAAACTTCTCGGGGACGGGCGCCCAGACGGCGTCTTGCTCGGTGACCGAATCGATCATCTCGCCGCCGGTGAGCATGGGCGGCATGGCGTTCAGCAGGTCCATCTTGCCCCACAGCAAGCCGATGCCCATGGGGCCCATGGCCTTGTGCGCGCTAAAGGCAAAGAAGTCGGCGCCCAGATCGGCCACGTTAACCGGCATGTGCGGCAGCGACTGCGCGCCGTCGACGACCAGATAGCCGCCATACTTGTGCACGAGCTTGCCGAGGTTCTTGACCGGGTTCTCGACGCCTAACACGTTGGAGACCTGACCCACGGCCAGAATCTTGGTCTTGGGACCTACCTTGGCCAGAACCTCCTCGGTGGTGAGCTGGCCGGTCTTGGTGGGGTAGAGGTAGACGAGCTTGGCGCCGGTCTCGCGGCAGACCTGCTGCCACGGGATCAGGTTGGAGTGGTGCTCCATGATAGTGATGACGACCTCGTCGCCGGGCTCCAGCACCGTGGGCGCAAAGCTCTTGGCGACCAGGTTGAGCGACTCGCTCGTGTTGCGGGTGAAGACGACCTCGTTGGCCTGGGCGGCGCCGATGAGGTCGGCAATCTGCTGGCGGACCTTAGCGATGGCATCGGTGGCCTCGACGGACAACGAGTACAAGCCGCGCAGCGGGTTGGCGTTCATGCGCTGGTAGAAATCGCGCTCGGCGTCGAGTACGCAAGCGGGGCGCTGCGCGGTGGCGGCACTATCGAGGAAGGCGATCTCGGGATGCTGCTGGAACAGCGGGAACTGCGCCTTGTAGGGGTTAGTCTCGATGTCCACGGTGGGCCAGCCGCGCGAAGCTTCGTCGCTGGCGTCGAGCTCCATGGGCTCGGGGGCGGTGCAGGTATCGCATTTTACGTGCTCGGTATCGATCATGCGAGCTCCTCTTCAAAGTTATCGATCAGGTTGTTGCCCAGGCGGTCGACGGCGGCGCGGGTGCGCTCATCGGTGGCGGAAAGCGCGGCGTCCTCCAGCTTGGCGCGGATGAACAGGTCCTCGGCGGCGTTTTGGTCAAGGCCGCGGCAGGCGAGGTAGAACAGCTGCTCGTCGCGGACATGGCCGATGGTGGCGCCGTGGTTGCCAGCGACGTCGTCCTCGTCGCATAGGATGACGGGGACGGTCTTGTTGTCGACGCCCTTGTTGGCCAAAAGCACCGTCTCGCGCTCGGTGCCGGTTGCGCCCTTGCAGCCGTGCACGAGGTCGATGGTGCCGCGGTAGACCTTCTTGGATGTGCCGGTCAGCACGCCGTTGGCGTCGATCTCGCACTCGGTCTTGCGGCCGCGGTGGCGCAGCTCGTAGTTAAAGTCGCGCACCTGCTCGCGGGCGCCCAGGTAGTCGGTATCGATCGTCACCTTGGCGGTGTCGCCCAGTAGGTCGCCAGCAAGGCCGGTGGCGCTGGCGCCGGCACCCAGGACAGTGTGCTGTACGTTGACGCGCGCGCCCTCGTCCAGGAACAGACCGGTGTCGTCGAGTGCAATCCAGCTGTCGTCGAGCGTCTGCGTGCAGGTCACGTTGACGGTGGCGTACTCGTGGGCACACACGCGCAGCACGGAACCCACGACGCCCTCGCCGGCAACGGGAGAGTCCAGCGCGATGGCAAGGTCGAGCGTTGCCTGCGGGCGGGTGACGACATCGATAGCGGCGATGGCCGCCGCCGCGTCGACGCCGCTAACGCGCACGGTAACCGTGGCGTGCTGGTACGCGGGCACATCGATGACGATGCGCTTGGTAGCGTGGTCGGCCAGGTAGGCGTAGGCAGCCTCGCCCATGCCGGTCTCGAAGGCCTCGGCGGGGGAGAGCTCCTCCTCGAGCTTGATGGCGCCGGCCTGGTAGACGGAGGTGGCGGGCACGTCGAGCTCGGTGTCGGGCGTGATGCGGGCGCGGTCGGCGGCGTCGCCGGGGGCGGAGGCGCGGCGCTCGGGGAAGCGCTCGGCCATGGCGTCCATGGCGGCGTCGAAGGCGTCGGCCGAGCCGGCGAACTGCTCGTCCAGCCCCTCGACCTCAACGGCCTCGGCGGGAGCGGTGACAAGCTCGTCGGAAAGTTCGAGCTTGGTCTGGTTCATCTTAAGCCAACCCCATGTGGCGGCCGGCATCGCATTGACGCCCCCGATCTCCTGCAGCACGCCGTCTCGGGGCTCCGACCCTCCTCGCGTACCTTTAGTACGCGTCGTCGGGCTCGTCGCTCCCGATACGTCGCACTGCAGAAGCTCGGATGACGTAAATGCGTTCGGCGTGTTCGTGGTCTGTTTCATTATCCGATCGCTCCTTCCATCTCGAGCTTGATCAGGTTGTTCATCTCAACGGCGTACTCAAGCGGCAGCTCCTTGGAGACCGGGTTGGCAAAGCCGTTGACGATCATGGTGCGGGCCTCTTCCTCCGAGATACCGCGGCTCATCAGGTAGAACACCTTATCGTCGCCGATGCGGCCGATAGTTGCCTCGTGGCCGATGTCGACGTTCTTGGCGCGGATGTCCATGGCGGGGATGGTATCGGAGCGGCTCTGGTCGTCGAGCATCAGCGACTGGCAGCTCACGGTTGCCTTGGAGCCCTCGGCCTTGGGCGTGGCCACGATGGAGCTACGGAAGGTCTGGATGCCGCCGCTCTTGGAGATGCCCTTGGTCTCGACGGTCGCTGAGGTCTCGGGCGCGTTGAGCACGACTTTGCAGCCGGTATCGAGGTTCTGGCCGGCGCCGGCAAAGGTGATGCCGGTAAAGCTCGAGCGGGCGCGACGGCCGTTGAGCACGCTCATGGGGTAGAGATAACCCACGTGGCTACCGAAGGAGCCGCTGATCCACTCGATGTCGCCATCCTCGTCCACGCGCGCACGCTTGGTGTTGAGGTTGTACATGTTTTTGGACCAGTTTTCGATGGTCGAGTAGCGCAGGTGCGCGCGCTTGCCCACAAAGAGCTCCACAGCGCCGGCGTGGAGGTTGGCCACGTTGTACTTGGGCGCAGAGCAGCCCTCGATAAAGTGCAGGTCGGCGTCGTCCTCGACGATGATGAGCGTGTGCTCAAACTGGCCGGCGCCCTTGGCGTTGAGGCGGAAGTAGCTCTGCAGCGGGAAGTCGAGCTTGGTGCCCTTGGGCACGTAGACAAACGAACCGCCCGACCACACGGCACCGTGCAGGGCCGCAAACTTGTGGTCGGTGGGCGGGATGAGCGTCATAAACTTCTCGTGGATGAGCGGCTCCCACTGCGGGTCGTGCAGGGCCTCCTCAATGCCGGAGTAGACGATACCCATCTTGGACGCGGTGTCCTGCATGTTGTGGTAGACGAGCTCGGAGTCGTACTGCGCGCCGACGCCTGCCAGGTAGCTGCGCTCGGCCTCGGGAATGCCCAGGCGCTCAAAGGTGTTCTTGATGTCGTCGGGCACCGACTCCCAGTCGTGCTTTTGGTCGGTGTTGGGCTTGACGTAGGTGACGATGTTGTCCATGTCCAGGCCCTCGATGGAGGGGCCCCACGTCGGATCCGGGAAACGGTTAAAGATCTCGAGGGACTTGAGGCGCAGGTCGAGCATCCACTGCGGCTCGTCCTTCTTGGCGCTGATCTCGCGCACGATGTCGGGCGTGATGCCGGCGTCGAGGCGCTCGAAACCCTCCTCGCCATAGGTGAAGTCGTAGAGGCTGCGGTCGATGTCCGCGACCTCGGTGCGGTTCTTGGTCATTACGTCGCCCCTTTACGCCTGCTGCTCGGCAGCGGCGGTCTCGGCCTGGGCGCGCTGCTCGGCGGCCTCGCGCTCGAAGGTCTCAAAACCGTTCTTATCGATCCAGGGGATGAGCGAGGCGTCGTCCTCGCGCACGATATGGCCTTTGACCATAACGTGGACGCGGTCGACATCCAGGTGCTCCAGGATGCGCGTGTTGTGCGTGATGATGAGCATGGAGCCGTCGCAGCTCTTGCGGTAGGCGTCCATGCCGTGGCTGACGGTGGAAAGCGCGTCGACGTCCAGGCCGGAGTCGGTTTCGTCCAGGATGGCGAGCTTGGGCTGCAGCAGCAGGAGCTGGAGCATCTCGACCTTCTTCTTCTCGCCACCCGAGAAGCCAACGCCCAGCTCGCGGTTGAGGTAGGCGGTATCCATGTTGAGCGCGGCCGCGAGCTCCTTGACGCGACGGCGGAACTCCTTGCCCTTCATCTCCAGGCCGGGGCGGCCGGCGATGCTGGCGCGCAAAAAGCTCGACAGCGGCACGCCCGGGATCTCGACCGGGGCCTGGAAGCTCAGGAACAGGCCGGCGCGCGAACGCTTGTCGGTGGTGAGCTCGGTGATGTCCTGGCCGTCAAAGACGATGCGGCCGTCGTTGACCGTGTAGACGGGGTCGCCCATGACCAGGTGGCCGAGGGTGGACTTGCCGGCGCCGTTGGGGCCCATCAGCACGTGGGTCTCGCCGGCGGCGACGTTGAGGTTGACGTTGTGAAGGATGGTCTTCTCGTCCACGGAGGCGGTCAGACCTTCGATGGAAAGCAGCGGATTTGCGCTCATGCTGTCCCTCTCTGTATATGGTGTACACATAGGTGTACTAAACCCTAGGAATCTTCTCGGAATAAAGTTACTATGGGTTCGGCGTTAGTCAAGGGAAAACCCGACTAATCCACTCGACTTTTCAGATTGTGGGACAAATTCATCGATAGTGCTTGTCCCCAGCATTATGGAAGGGTAGGTATGCTCATTTCTTCCAAGGGCCGCTATGCCCTCCGTTTGATGATTTATATCGCGGCGTTGGGTGACGCCGAAGGCAAGATTGCCCTGCGCGAGGTCGCCGACCGTGAGCATATCTCACAAAAGTACTTGGAGCAGCTGGTTCGTCCGCTTATGAAGGCTGGCCTGCTTAGGAGCGTACGCGGCAAGGGTGGCGGCTACATGATGGCCAAGGACCCGGCCGAGGTGCGCGCCGGCGACATCCTGCGCGCCGTCGAGGGTAGCACGGCCCCGGTGGCGTGCGACGGCATTGACAACAGCTGCACCCGTAGCGATCTGTGCTCGACCGTCAAGTTCTGGCGCGGCCTAGACGACGTGATCGAAAAGTACGTAGATGGCGTGACGTTGGCCGACCTAGCCGCCGTCCCCGAGATCAACTTTGACATTAAGTTGTAGGGTTGGCTTTTGTGAAGTCTTACGAAGCCTTTGATTCGCGTCTGGCACTGCTGGAGACAGCTCGATTTCAAGATTTTGATAACGACTATGTTGTCTCCGGATGTGCGTATATCTATGAGCAGGTTTTCGGTATCTCAATTACGCTCCTTAAGCGTCTGCTCGAGTATGAGGGTGCCACGCTTGCCGCGTCGGGGTCTCCTCGTGCCATCTTGAAGGAGGCCTACCGATTCTACGACTTCATTGATGAGGCGGCCTGGCTAGATATGCTCAGAGACCGTAACACGAACGTTCATATTTATGACAACAAGCTTGCTCAAGATTTGATTCAGCGCATCTTGAACGTCTATATTCCCGCTTTCTGTCAGTTGAGAGACGGGTTGATGGAGCGTTACGGCGAGCTTCTGCTGGCTCCCGACGACCAGTTTGTTTAATTCCTTAAGATTTCGCGGAGGGTTGTTGCCGTTTACCGATGGGTTGTTGTGCAACAAACGTGGAGCTGTAATACTGAATCCATCTTTGCAAACTGCACTTTAACCACACCAATGCAGGGAGGATGTATGCAACCCAAGCATTCTGCGATTGTTGCGGGCCTGACGCTGGCGCTTTCGTTTGGCGCCGTTGCCGCACCCGCAACCGCTGTTGCCGAGGAGCCCACGCCGGGCGTTGCCTCGGATGCCACCGATATCGATAAGGGTCTCTACACCCAGCAGTCCTTCTCGGGCGTGCTGAGGTCGGTTCAGGGTGTTTCGTTTGTCAATGTGACCGACGAGATGAAGTACTTTACCAAGTACGAGAGCCACGGCAACTATAACCAGGGCTTTTCGTATGGCGACGGATACAACGCGCTGGGTTATTACCAGTTCGACCGTCGATGGTCGCTTATTCCGTTTATGAAGCAGGTCTATAACTACGACTCTGCTAAGTACGGCATGCTTAAGGACGCGATTGACCGTGGTGGCGAGATTTCCAACGGGAGCAACCCCATGTATGCGAACGGGCAGCTCACCGAGCTGGGCCGCATCGCGCAGGATGCCTTCCTGGGTGCTTACAACACCGATCCGGTTGAGTTCTCGGCGCTGCAGGATGCCTATGCGTACAACTCCTACTATGCAGTGACCGAGTCGTGGCTCAAGAACGCTCTGGGCATTGATATTTCCGGTCGTGCCGATTGCGTCAAGGGCATGGTGTGGAGCATCACCAATATGTGCGGTACCGGTGGCTGTCAGGACTTTTTCCGTTGGGCGAATCTTTCCAACGATATGACCGACCGTGAGTTTGTGACGGCGCTTTCGAACAGCGTAGTTGATAACGTGGCGCGCAAGTATTCGAGTCAGCCTCAGTACCATGAGGGATGGAAGAATCGCTATAAAAACGAGCTCAAGGACTGCTTGGTCTATATTGCCGAGGACGAGGCTGCCGCGGCAACGCCTGTGGAGCCCGATCATGAGCCTAAGCCTGAGCCCGCGCCGGCACCTCACCCGAACAAGGTCCCTGCTGCGCCTGCTGGGCCTGCCGGGCCAACGGTGGAAACCGATAGCGATACGGACAATGGCGGCGATACGGGTGCGC
>CALJNY010000145.1 GCA_937981515.1 uncultured Collinsella sp.
GGTCTTTTGGTAGATAGAGCTCAGGTGGCGCTGCACCATGCGCATCGAGATGCCGAGTTCCTCAGCGACCTGCTTGAGCGGGCGTTCATCCTGGGTCACGGCTATGAGCACGTCGACTTCGCGCGGGGTGAGAGCGTGGTTGGCGATGAAGGCCTGACGCTGCTCCTCGATACTCGGCGCTGCCAGTGCTTCCTCGGCAAGCTGTTGATGTTCGCGCTCCTGCTCGGTTTGGGGCAGGCGGAATAGGCCGGCCGCCACAAATGCCGCGCAAGCGGCGACGAGCAAAACGAGCGCACCAATCATAATGAGGGCAACGTTGCCCGAGGTCACAAGGGCAAGCGAGATGCCCGATGTAGTGAATGCGCATGCATTGTTGGCGGCGCGTCCCATGCCGGCCCAAAGAGCGGGCGCGTGCATACGCGGTGCCAGCTGTGTAAAGGTGGCGGTAAAGAACGTGACAAAAAAGCCCGAACTCAGGTAAAAGACGACAAGGCCCAGGTTGGGATCGGCGCCGGCCTCCACGGCCAGGATGGAAATGGTCGAGAGCACGGCGATGCCGAGCATGACAAGTCCCATGTAGTGGCGCTCGGCAAGATCAAAGATAACACCGGCGGCAAGGCCGCTTGCCGCCAAAAAGAGGCGCGGCCAGGCTTGCACGGCAATGGTGCCGTGGGCGTTGGAGAGTGTGACCACGTTGTCGAGGGTCGAGAACAAGCAGGCAAGAATCATGACGAGCGCGATGCTCCAGCATGCCTGTTTGGCGAGGGCATGAGAGGGCTCAACAAAGGGATTGATGGCAGGCCTTTCGGGGGGCGCGCTTGGCAATAGCGTGCTCATTGCCTTTTGCGCTGGCAGGTGCGCCACATGAGAATTTGTGCCCCGGGATCCGGATATCTTCCCGTAACATGGTGTTATAGAAGCACCCCTTACGACAAGGAGGCTCACATGCGAACGCAAATCCATGACAACCCAATCGACCACGGCCGCGCGTGCGCGCTCTCTCACGGAACGTGGCGTCGCGTGGGCGCAAAACTTGCCTGCGCGGGGGCCTGCGTGCTCATGGTCGGTCAGCTGCTGCTACCCAGCGTGGCGCTCGCCGCCAAATGGGTCAACGTCGGCGGCACGCAGTACAACAAGGGCGCCGGCGACGAGGCCGGAACGTGGTCCTGGGACGGCGCCGACGACATGAAGCTCAATGGCTACAACGGCGCCGGTATCAGCGCTCAGGGCAACCTCAATATCGGCGTGACGGGCACCAACACCGTAACGGCCGATTCCTTGCAGAGCGCTATCGAGGTCAAGGACGGCAACCTTGCCATCACGGGGGAGGGAACCCTCAACGCGACGGCCGAACCACAGAAGAGCAGGAGCGCTGTTAAGGTCGAGTGCGGTAGCCTCGCCATCTCGGGTGACGTGACTCTCAACGCGACGGCCGGGACCGATACGATAGCGGTTTCGGGGGACGGTAAGGCCGGCGGTGACGTGGACATCCGCGGTGCCAACGTTAACGTGACGGCAACGAACAAAGTGCCTCATACCATCTGCATTCATACGCGGGCAGGCAACATAACCATTAACGAGGGCGCCGACGTCCACGTTGAGGCGGAGGCGAATGGGGGGCTCAATGCCGTTGCAGTCTATGCCGAAAACATCTCCTCCGAGCATGGAGGCTGCATCGCGGTGGATAACGCAAAATTAGATGCGGCGGCGCGTAATGCAAACATGTTGTCGGTCGCCCTGTATTCGTCCGGGGGTAAGGATACATATTTGAGTATTACCAACGGGGCGGATGTTACGCTCGTGGCGAGTGATAGTGCCGAGGTTTTGGATGGTGTTTGGATGCGCGCGCAGGACGGCGTGTCGCGGGTGCTCGTCGAGAATTCGAGCCTTACAGTTCGATGCGGTGACGGAACTGGCCACAGTCGTAAACATGGCTACGGAATATATTCCCAGTCCGGTTCCCAGTCCGCCATCCCTCGAATTGACATCATTAATTCAAATGTTGAGGTGTCGGGTAATGCAGCGGCAATCTACGCTGTCAATCAAGGTGATGCAGCCCCTTGTCTCTCAATTGATGGCGGATCGGTAGTTACGACTCCCGCCGGCGGCACTGTGCGAGAAACTACGGGAAACGGACTCGTCATCGGTGCTGCCGGGTCGTCCACTATCCAGGATGTTAGGACCTCCGACGAGGTTGCCCGCAGCGTGGTAATCAGCTCCGGAGATGCGGTCGAGCCTGAGCCCACGCCGCAGCCTGAGCCTACCCCGGCTCCCACGCCGCAGCCAGGCGGCGGAAGTGAGACTGACACGCCGTCCGTGACGCTGACTCAGGCGAGTTCCACGACTGCTGCCTCCAAGCCGGCCGCGAAGGCCACCGCTGCCCAGAAGTCCGTGGGCACTCTGGCCGCCACGGGCGACAACGCCGCGACGGCGGCAGCGGCCCTTGGCATCGCCGGCGCAACCGTTGCCGCTGCCGGCATCGCCGCAACCAAGCGCCGCAAGCGCTAGGCTTTTGGTGGCAGCGCCCATTCTCGGCTTTTACAAAATCTCGATCTGTAACACCAAACCTGATAGTTGGGCTCTAGGTGTTACAGATTGAGACGAACTGTTCAGCCGCTAACCTAACGTCTCGATCTGTAACACGTGGCGAGGAATTTGGTCTCTAACTGTTACAGATTGAGACAAACGTCGGAATTGGTTCGCCGGCCAAGTCCCCGACCACCACAAAGGTGCCTGTCCCCATCGTGGTGATCGGGCGGCCGGCATAGAAAAAGTCCCCGCCGGGCGTGTGCTCGACGGGGACTTTGCCGTTTGGTGGCTAGCGCTGAGGGTGATTACTCGCCCAGCAGGCTCTTGGTGATGGAAGCGGCGGCCTTCTTGCCGGCGCCCATCGCCAGAATGACCGTAGCGGCACCGGTGACGATGTCGCCGCCAGCCCAGATGCGGGGATCGGTGGTCTGGCCGGTCTCCTCGTCGGCGACGATGTAGCCCCACTTGTTGAGCTCCATCTTGCCGCCGATTTTCTTTGCGAAGGGGTTGGCGTTGGTACCGATAGCCGAGATCGCGACGTCGCAGGGAATCTCCTCGATGGCGCCCTCGATGGGCACCGGGCGACGACGGCCGGACTCGTCGGGCTCGCCAAGCTCCATCTTCTGGACCTTGACGGCGCACACGGAGCCGTCCTCGCCAGCGGCAAACTCGAGCGGGGAAACGAGCGGCAGAACCTCGACGCCCTCGGCCTTGGCATGGTGCAGCTCGGCGCGACGGCAGGGCATCTCATCTTCGGTACGACGGTAGGCGATGATGGCATGCTCGTCGCCCAGGCGCTTGGCAGTACGGACGGCGTCCATGGCCACGTTGCCGCCACCAAAGACGACGACGTTCTTGCCGTGCTTGGTGGGGGTGTCGTACTCGGGGAACTTGTTGGCCTTCATCAAGTTTACGCGGGTGAGGTACTCGTTCGCGAAGAAGACGTTGGGCAGGTTCTCGCCGGGGACGTTGAGGAACTTGGGCAGGCCGGCGCCAGTCGCCACGTAGATGGCGTCGAAGCCCTGCTCGAACAGCTCCTCGGCCGTGGCCATGTTGCCCACGACGGAGTTGTACTCAAACTTGACGCCCATGTCCTCCAGGCCGTCAATCTCGCGCTTGACGACTGCCTTGGGCAGACGGAACTCAGGGATGCCGTAGACCAGCACGCCGCCGCCGGTGAAGAATGCCTCGAAGACGGTGACGTCAAAGCCGTTACGGGCGAGCTCGCCAGCGCAGGTGATGCCGGACGGGCCAGAGCCGACGACGGCGACCTTCTTGCCGTTCTTGGGGGCCATCTTGGGCGTGGAAGCGAGCTCGGGGCGGTCACCCAGGAAGCGCTCGAGCTGGCCGATGGCCACGGGCTTGGACTTCTTACCACGGATGCACTTGCCCTCGCACTGGTTTTCCTGCGGGCAGACGCGGCCGCAGATGGCGGGAAGCATGGAGTCCTCGCGGATGGTATCGAGAGCGCCGCCGAAGTCCTTCTCGCGGATCTGCTCGATAAAGCGGGGGATGTTGATGTTGACGGGGCAGCCCTCAACACAGAACGGCTTCTTGCAGTTGAGGCAGCGCTCGGCCTCGGCCAGCGCCATCTCCTCGGTGAAGCCCTTGTCGACGGGGCGGAAGTCGCAGGCGCGCTCGGCAGCCGGCTCCTCGTTATCGGGGGTGCGGGGCGACTTCATATCGGCAACGAAACGACCGTTAACTAGTGGCATGCGCAGCTCTTTTCCTCATAGGCCTTGAGGGACTCGCCCTCTTCGGAACGATAAGCGGCCTGGCGGGCACGAAGGTCATCCCAGTCGACCAGGGTGGCATCGAAGTCGGGGCCGTCGACGCAAGCAAACTTGGTCACGCCGCCCACCTCGACGCGGCAGCAGCCGCACATACCGGTGCCGTCAACCATGATGGGGTTGAGCGACGCGGTGATGGGGGTGTCGTACTTCTGGGCGGTGAGGGTCGAGAACTTCATCATCGGAACGGGGCCGACGCAGAAGACCTGGCTCACGGCCTTGTCCTGCAGCAGGCGCTCCAGCGGAGCGGTGACAACGCCCTGCTCGCCGTAAGAACCGTCATCAGTGGTGATATGGATGTGGTCCTCGTCGAGGAGCTCGCGGAACTGGTCCTCCATGAGCAGGAGGTCCTTGGTGCGGGCGCCCATGATGGCGTGAACTTCGTGACCGGTCTCGACCAGGTGCTTGGCGACCGGGAAGGCAATTGCCAGGCCGACGCCGCCGCCAATGACGGCGCAGGGGCCCTCGGCCATCTCGGTGGGAACTCCCAGCGGGCCCACGACGTCGCGCAGCGACTCGCCGGCCTCGTAGGTGGAAAGCATCTCGGTGGTCTTGCCGATCACCATGAAGATGAACTCGACCCAGCCCTCGTCACCGTTCCAGCCGGCCAGGGTAAACGGGACGCGCTCGCCCGTCTCGTTGGCGCGAACCATGAGGAACTGTCCAGCGTGCGCATGCTTGGCGATTGCAGGCGCCTCGATGCGGAACTTGAACACCTTCTCCGAGAACTGCGTCTTCTCCAGGATCTTATACATAGAACCCCTCTCTTGTTAGGGCCGCCGAACCGTGCCTCCACGGAAATGGACGGTAGCCCGAATAAAACCGTACGCGCACAGGCGTTGTGCAGACATACGGTGCAAATTATACCCTCATGGACATGTCACTTACGTGTGTCTTCGGCGGTTGGGAGCAGGGTTTATCCACTTTGGCCTACCAAAGGGGGAGAGGTTTATTTTGGCAGGTTTTATCGGGTAAAACGGCAAAGGGGCCAGCCTCGGGTTGCAATGAGGTCGGCCCCCTTTGGGGTGCTATGTGTGTATGGCGGTGCGCGGTTTATTGCGATGCGGCCGCTGCGGCGTTTCCGCAGTTAAAGCCTGCCAAAATAAACCTATCCCTAAATGATAGGTTTTAGTGCTTGCCGTTGGCGGAGGCGGCGCCGTTGACGTGGTCGCGGGCATAGATCACGCCGTGCACGATTGCCAGACCGGCGGCATCTGCGGCGCGGGCGCAGGTGTCCTGGAAATCCTCGGCCTCGCGGGCGCGCAGCTGCTTAAGCACGTAGTCGGCGACGGCCATCTTGCCGGGAGGGTTGCCGATGCCGGTGCGGATGCGGCTGAAGTCGCGGCTGCCCATCTTGTCGATGATGGAGCGCAGGCCGTTGTGACCGGCGTGGCCACCGCCCACCTTAACACGTACGTCGCCGGCGGGAATGTCGAGCTCGTCGTGGATTACGAGCAGCTCCTCGGCCTTGATCTTGTACTCGCGGCAGAGCTTGGAGATGGGGCCACCCGAGGTATTCATATACGACTGCGGCTTGACCAGTACAATCTGGCGCTTACCGCCCTCTTCCTCGGGATCGTTGATGTTGATGAGCGCGACCTCGGCGCCGGCCTGGTTTTTCCAGTACGTGACGCCGGCCTGACGGGCCAACTCGTCGATCGCTTTGAAGCCAGCGTTGTGGCGGGTCTCGGCATACTCATCGCCAGGGTTGCCAAGTCCGGCAACCATGCGAATCTTAAGCGGCTGTGCAGCTGCCATGTTTGTCCTCCGTTACGTAAATAGTTCAATCAACGACAAAGGCTACCACGCCCGCCGAATGCGAGGAAAGGTTGCAGCAAAGTCATTTCAGAAAACAGCTGCCCCGAGACAGCAGGAAGCCCCGGACACGCCGGGAGGGGTTATCAAAGCGAACATCCCGCAGCCGCAAAGCGGCGAGGACGTTCGCGTGATAACCCCGCAGGCGTGTCCGGGGCTTCCGGAGGGATGCGAGGGTCGAGCGACTACAGCGCGAAGTCGCCGCCGACGAGCGTGGAGACGGGCTCCTCGTGGTAAACGGCGGAGATGGCCTGGGCGAACTCCTCGGCGACCGAGATGGTCTTGATCTTGCCGCCCACCTCGACGGGAATAGCGTCGGTGACGACGCACTCGACGATCGGGGCGTCGTTCAGGCGCTCGATGGCCGGACCGGAGAAGATGCCGTGGGTGGCGCAGACGTAGATGTCGCCAGCACCCATAGCCTTGAGCTCCTTGACGTTGGCGCACAGGGTGCCAGCGGTGTCGATCATGTCGTCGTTGATGACGCAGGTCTTGCCCTTGATGTCACCGATGATGCCCATTACCTCGGCGGCGTTGTGGCGCGGACGGCCCTTGTGGGCGATGGCTAGGTCGCAGCCGAGCATGTCGGACAGCTTCTTGGCGGCCTTGGCGCGACCCACGTCGGGGGAGACGACAACCAGGTTGTCGGTGTCGAAGTGCATGTCGTTGTAGTACTGGCCAAACAGCGGCAGTGCGGACAGGTGGTTAACCGGGATATCAAAGAAGCCCTGGATCTGACCCTGGTGCAGGTCGAGGGTGATGATGCGGTCGACGCCGGCGCGCTCGAGCAGGTTGGCGACGAGGCGGGCGGTGATGGGCTCGCGCGGGCCGGCCTTGCGGTCCTGGCGGGCATAGCCGTAGTGGGTGATAACGGCGGTGATGGAGCGGGCGGATGCGCGCTTGGCAGCGTCGGTGGCGATGAGCAGCTCCATGAGCATGTCGTTGACGTTGCCGCCAGCCACGGACTGAATCAGGAAGACGTCGGCGCCGCGGACGGTCTCGTCGTAGCGGGCGTAAATCTCACCGTTGGCGAACTGCTTTAGCGTAAGGCCCGAAAGCTCGACCCCAAGGTACTCAGCAATCTTCTGAGCGAGGGGACGGTTGGAGGAACCGGAATACACGCGGATGGACTTGCGCATATTCTCCGACTTCTCGGGATCATTAATCGGCATTACCCTTCTCCTTTATACATCGAATGCCATATAGATGCCTTTTTGCATTGTAACCGTGCGGCGGGGTTTATCGAGTCTTGATAACGTCTTTACCGTCAACGGACACGAACCGACCACTCATCCGGTCGCGCAGGTCACGATAGAAAAAGGAGCCGTCCCCATGGAACAGCTCCTTTTGTGTTTGGCGAAACGTTAAACCTCGTCGTCCTCGTGCAGACGGCGGCGATAATCGGCGGCCCAGCCCTCAATATTTACCTGACGGGCGCGGCCCAGACCGAGTGCGTCGGCCGGGACCGGCTCGGTGATGACGGAGCCGGCGGCAACGAGCGCGCCGTCGCCAATTTGGGCGGGCGCGACCATCATGGTGTCGGAACCGATAAAGGCATCCTTGCCGATGACGGTCTTGTGCTTGTGGACGCCGTCGTAGTTGCAGGTGATGGAGCCCGCGCCCACGTTGACGCCGGAGCCCATGGTGGTGTCGCCGATATAGGACAGGTGGGGCACCTTGGAACCTTCGCCGATCGTGGACTTCTTGATCTCCACGTGCGTGCCGGCCTTGGATCCGTCGAGCATGTGAGTGCCCGGGCGCAGGTAGGCACGCGGGCCGCAGTCGACGCCGTTCTCGATGACGGCCTCGATGGCGATGGTCTCATCGATGATGCAGCCGCTGCCGACGGTGGTGTCGGTGAGGCGGCTGTTGGGGCCGAGCTGGCACTCTTCGCCCACGGTGACGTGGCCGATCAGATGCGTCTGCGGCCACACGACGGTGTCGCGGCCGATGACGGCATCGGGGCCGATCCAGGCCTGCGTGGGGTCGATGAAGGTGACGCCCTCGGCCATCCAGTGCTCGTTGATGCGGTCGCGCGCGATGGCGGTGAGCTGCGCGAGCTGGATGCGGCTGTTGACGCCCAGGCCGTCGCGGTAGTCGTCACAGTGGAAGATGGAGACCGCCTGGCCGTGACCCTTGAGGATTTCGAGCATGTCGGGCAGGTAGTACTCGGACTGTGCGTTGTCGTTGCCGATCTCGTTGATGTGGGCGGCAAGCTGCGCGCCGTCGAAGGCGTAGCAGCCGGCGTTGCACTCCAGCAGCGTGGCGGCCTGCTCGGGCGTGCAGTCCTTCTGCTCGATGATGCGCTCGATCTGACCATCGGCGCCCAGCTTGATGCGGCCGTAGCCAAAAGGATCGGGCGGGGTCATGGTCATGACGGTGCAGGCGAGCTCGCCGGTGGCGACGGTCTGCGCGAACTTGGCGACGGTGTCGGCGGTGATGAGCGGCAGGTCGCCGTTGAGCACGACGACGGGGCCTTGCGTGATGCCGCAGGCCTCGAGCGCGACCTTTACGGCGTGGCCGGTACCCAGGCGCTCGGTCTGCTCGACGCACTCGACCTTGGTGGCGCTGTTGGCGTAGGCGCCGTCGATAAGGGCGCGCATCTCGTCGGCGTGGCTGCCGATGACGACCACGACGCGGCTGCAGCCGGCCTTGATGGTGGCGTCGACGATCCACTGAACCATGGGCTTGCCCAGGATCTTGTGCGAAACCTTGCAGTGGTTCGACTTCATGCGGGTGCCCTCGCCGGCGGCGAGGATAATTGCGGTTGCGTCCATGTGATCTCCTGTTACGTTATAGAGACGTGTGTTTGGAAACGATACACGGCGCAATATGATACCGCAGGCATATGATGAGCGCGTAGCGATTGGTTTGCGGCGGTTGAGGCTTGCGCAGCCGGCGTGGCGCTTGCGCCGCTTGCGGGCGGCGTTGGCGGTATTGCGGAGCTGTCGTTTGAGCGAGGGGATGGGGGTGCCCATGGATATCATGCGAGAGGAGTTTGGCGGCGAGCCCGTCGCGGCATTCTCGATGTCGCATCCGGCTGTGCCGGCACTCTATATAGTGCTGACGCTGGGGCTCACCATGTTCTCGATGCAACCGGTGCTGATCGCGCTGTCGCTTGCGGGCGGGCTGGCGTATGGATTTGCGATGCGTGGGGCTGCCCGCACGCTGGGCGCACTTCGCTGGCAGCTGCCGGTGATTTTGATCATCGCGGTGCTCAATCCGCTGTTTAGCGCCTCGGGCTCGACGGAGCTGTTTCGCATTGGCATGCGTGCGGTGTATCTAGAGAGCATGGTTTACGGCCTGTGCATGGGTGGGCTGTTTGTGGCGAGCGTGCTGTGGTTTGAGGCCGCGGCGTCGATGCTCGAATACGACAAGGTGCTCGCGCTGTTGGGCAACGCTGCGCCGGTGATCGCGCTCATGATTTCGATGTGCATGCGGCTTATCCCGCAGTTTTTGCGCCGCGGCCGCACGGTGCTGGCGGTGCAGGACGCGATTGATGTGCCGGGGCGTGCGCCGGCCGACCCCGTGCGTTCGCGCCTACGGGCATCGAGCGTGTTGATGGGCTGGGGCATGGAAGATTCGCTGGAGCGCGCCGACGCCATGCGCTCGCGCGGGTGGGGCGCCGCGACGCGTCGCACGACGTACGCGCGGTATCGGCTGGGGCGCGGCGACGCTGCCGCGCTGGTTGGGCTTGCGGTGTTTGGTGCCGCCGCGGTGGCGGTGGCATGGACCGCGACAACGCAGTATTCGTTTTACCCGCAGCTTTCGGTGCCCGCGCCGTGGCCGGGCTATGTTGTGTACGCTGCCTGGATGGTGCTGCCCTGTGCGTTGCATGCGATCGATGAGAAGAGGTTCGGCTGATGGCTCGGTTGGATAGGGGCCCGGTGTCGGGCGCGGCGTGCGGCCCGGATATGCCGGCGATTGAGGTGCGGAGCCTGAGCTTTGCCTACCCCGGGGCTGATGCTGCGGTGCTCGAGGGGCTCGACTGGTCTGTTCCCCAAGGTGCATTTGCGCTGCTTGTTGGCGGTACCGGATCGGGTAAGTCGACGCTGCTCTCGCTGCTCAAGTCCGAGATTTCGCCGACGGGCGAATGCGCTGGCGAGCTGCGCGTGCTGGGCGAGAACGTTGCCGACATGGACGTGCGCGCGTCTGCGGAGCGCGTGGGCTACGTGTTCCAGGATCCCGAGAACCAGATTGTGTGCGAGACCGTGTGGCACGAGATGGCGTTTGGCCTAGAGAATCTGGGT
>CALJNY010000146.1 GCA_937981515.1 uncultured Collinsella sp.
CCGCGGTCTCCAACTCCTTCAACGTCATGATCCCGATGCTGCTCAACCTCGCGATCTTCGCTCTTGCCGCAGCCCTGCTCGCCGTGTGCGCCGGCACCGATCTGTGCACCATCATCTCCACGTGCATCTCCAACCCGCTCAAGAGCATCATGAACGCCGGTCCGTGGGCTGTTATCCTCATCTACACCCTTGCTAACCTGCTGTTCTGCGTCGGTATTCACCAGTCCACCATCTCTGGCGCTACCGTCGAGCCGATCCTGACCATGCTCATCGTCGACAACATGGCTACCTTTGCCGCCGGTGGCACCATCCAGCCCGATCACTACATGAACATGCAGATCGTTAACAGCTTCGCCCTCATCGGCGGCTCGGGCTGCACCCTCATGCTTCTGCTCGACACGCTCCTGTTCTCCAAGAACAAGGCTTCCGAGACCGTTTCCAAGATGGCTATCCTGCCTGGTCTGTTCAACATCAACGAGCCGGTTATCTACGGTTACCCCATCGTGTACAACCTGCCGCTCATGATCCCGTTCGTCCTTCTTCCCGATCTGTTCATCGGCATCACCTATGGCCTTACCTGCGCAGGCATCATCAGCCCCTGCATCGCCCAGGTGCCCTGGACCATGCCTCCCGTCATCAATGCCCTGCTCGCTACGGGCTTTGACTGGCGCGCCGGCGTGTGGCAGGCTCTCGAGATTGTCATTGGCATGGCCGTCTACCTGCCCTTTATGAAGATTTCCGAGAAGGCAATCGCCAAGCAGGAGGCTCTCGCCGAGTAGAACGCCTAACGTTCGTCCCTTTCACCTTTGCGGGCGCCGGTACGCGGTGCCGGTGCCCGCGGCTCTCTCCCTTGCGTAAAGATACAGGGGAGCGGGCACAATAGCCGCAAGGAATACAACCAGTTGTCGTCTGCGCGCCGCGCAGTTATAAGGAGGAAACCATGAAGAAGATCATGCTCTGCTGCAATGCCGGCATGTCCACGAGCCTGCTGGTCCAGAAGATGCAGGCCGAGGTTGCAAACCGTGGTCTGGATATTGAGGTCGAGGCTCGTCCCATGAACGAGGCCCACGATCACCTGGACGAGTGCGACATGTTGCTGCTTGGTCCGCAGATCGGCTACACCAAGGGCGATTTTGAGAAGGAGGCCGCCGGTCGTTTTCCGGTCGAGGTCATCAACATGGTCGACTACGGCCGCATGAACGCTGCCGGCATCATCGACCACTGCGTCAGCGTGATGGGCTAGGTGCTCCGCATGGAGGATATGAACGAACTGCAGATGACCTGCTTCGAGATCATCAGCTACGTCGGTACCGCCAAGAGCATGTACATCAATGCCGTGCAAAAGGCCAAGGAGGGCGATTTTGACGCCGCCGAGGAGCTTATCAAGCAGGGCGACGAGGCCTATAACGGTGGCCACGATGTTCACATGGGGCTTCTGAAGAAGGAGGCCAACGGCGAGCGTAACGGCGAGGCCCCGTTGATTCTGCTGCATGCCGAGGACCAGATGGCCGGTACCGAGACCATGCGCGTCATGGCGACGGAGCTCATCGAGGTTCACAAGCAGCTGCAGGCACTTAAGGCCTAGCCGGCGTTATCGCCGCGATGGGCCGTGCGGTCCAACAGACAACACAGTCCCTTTGACGGGCGCCGGGAGTCTCCGCCTCCCGGCGCCTTTATATTTGGGGAAGGTCTTGCGCGACCTATTAAGCGACCATTCGCGTTTCCCCAGATAAAGCCTGCCAAAACAAACCTGTCCCTTTTTGGTAGGTTTTTGCCTTGGGAGCGGTACCATACAGGCAATGTTTAAACGAGAAAGGTGGGCTCCCATGGAACCTAAGCAGTACTACATCGGCATCGACGTCGGCGGCACCTCGGTTAAGGAGGGCCTGTTCGACGAGGACGGCAACCTGCTTGCCAAGGCCAGCGTGCCCACGCCTCCCATCGTTGACGCTGCGGGCTTTGCCGCGGTGACCGAGGCTATCGACCAGGTGGTCGCCAAGGCGCAGATTCCGCGTGCCTTTGTGGCGGGCATTGGCCTGGCCGTTCCGTGCCCCATCCCGGCATCGGGCGATGCCAAGGTCAAGGCCAACATTGCCATTAACCTGCCCGAGCTGAGGATCGCCATTCAAAAGCACTGCCCCGACGCGGTCGTTAAGTACGAGAACGATGCCAACGCCGCTGCCATGGGCGAGGCCTGGCTCGGTTCTGCCAAGGGCGTGCAGAACGTCGTGATGGTCACCATCGGTACCGGCGTGGGCGGCGGCGTAATCGTCAACGGCGACGTGGTATCGGGCGTTGTGGGTGCCGGCGGCGAGATTGGCCACATGTGCCTGAACCCGGCTGAGGAGCGCACCTGCGGCTGTGGCGGCCATGGCCATCTGGAGCAGTATTCCAGCGCCACTGGCGTGGTGAGCAACTACCTTGCTGAGTGCAAGAAGGCGGGCGTCGAGCCCATCGAGCTCACCGGGCCTTCTGATTCCAAGGACGTGTTCCAGGCCTGCCGCGAGGGTGACAAGCTCGCGCTGGCAGCTGCTGATACCATGGCCGACTATCTCGGCCGTGCCCTGGCGCTTATTGCTAACGTGGTTGACCCCGAGATGTTCCTGATCGGTGGCGGCGCGTCCGCTTCGGCCGATGTCTACCTCGACAAGGTCCGCGAGCACTTCCAGCGCTACGCGCTTTCCGCCTCGCGCGAGACGCCCATCAAGGTCGCTTCGCTCGGCAACGACGCCGGCATCATCGGCGCCGCCTACGTAGCCCTGCGCGCCGCCGGTAAATAGCTGGTGCAAGGGGGTCAGGTTACTTTGCACCAACACGGTGCAAAAGGGACAGTCTTGGCCCCCATGCCTGCCCCAAAATATGCCGTGACCCTTCCGTCTGCGAAGGCTCGGCATCGGCGTGCTACCATAGCTACGTCCAAGTACACATATCAAGTGGAGGATATCCATGGCAAACGTTCTTGTCTTTGGTCACCAGAACCCCGATAACGACGCCATCATGAGCGCCGTCGTCCTGTCCCAGCTGCTCAACCAGGTTGAGTATGCCGGCAACACCTACGAGGCCTGCGCCCTTGGTCAGCTTCCGGCCGAGTCCGCCAAGCTGCTCGCCGACGCCGGCATCGCCGAGCCCCGCGTGATCGAGTCCGTCGAGGCCGGTCAGCTCGTCGTCCTCACCGACCACAACGAGTCTGCCCAGTCCGTCGCCGGCCTTAAGGACGCCACGGTCTTTGGCGTTGTCGATCATCACCGCATCGGCGACTTCGAGACCGCCGGCCCGCTGCACTACATCTGCCTGCCCTGGGGCTCCAGCTGCACCATCGTCACCAAGCTCGCCGGCGTGCTCGGCGTTGAGCTTTCCGACGTCCAGGCTAAGCTGCTGCTCTCGGCCATGATGACCGACACGCTCATGCTCAAGAGCCCCACCACCACCGATGTCGACCGCGCCGTCGCCGCCAAGCTCGGCGAGCAGGTGGGCGTCGACCCGGTCAAGTTTGGCATGGAGGTCTTCCTCACCCGTCCGTCCGGCTCCTTTACCGCTGCCGAGATGGTCGGCAACGACATCAAGATGTTCGAGCCCGCCGGCAAGAAGCTGCTCATCGGCCAGTACGAGACTGTCGACAAGACCCGCGCACTCGGCATGATCGACGAGATTCGCGAGGCCATGCGCGCCTACGCTGCCGAGAAGGGCGCTGACGGCATTGTCCTGTGCATCACCGACATCATGGAGGAGGGCTCGCAGGTCCTGCTCGAGGGCGAGACCGAGGCCGCTCAGAAGGGCCTGGGCATTGCCGACGAGCACGACGGCGTCTGGATGCCGGGCGTCCTCTCCCGTAAGAAGCAGGTCGCTGCCCCCATCATGGCCGCCTGCTAGGTTTAGTTCACTAAACGCCACGACCGGATCGCGGACGCCCCGCGCTCCGGTCGTTTTTTGTGCATGGCGCCGCGTCGTCTCTTGGACAGGCGTGCCCGTGCCGTTGGGCAAATAATGTTCAACCTGTGGTTCCGCTTTTCGGCCACGCCTGCGTGCTTGTCGTGCAGGGTAGGCTAGATGCAAGCGTAATACGTTAGAGCGCGGCGCCGCCACTTGGGCGGGCCGTGCTTTTTTAAGACGGGAGCCTTCCCGTGAAAGGAGCCGCCCATGGCAGCACCCGAGCAGCTGTTCAACGTCCGTGAGCGCAAGCGTTTTGAGCGTCACGACATCTGGGAGCGCATCGCCGAGAACGGCACGATTTCCGCCGCCGTCATGGTCTTCGCCGCCATCGCCGCCGTCATTTGCGCCAATACCGATGCCTACGAGGCCATCCATCACTTTTTGGAGACCCCGCTGTATGTGGGTCTGGGCAACCTTACGGCCGGTCTCACCGTTGAGCTTTTCGTCAACGACTTTCTCATGGCGATTTTCTTTTTGTTGGTGGGTATTGAGCTTAAGTACGAGATGACGGTCGGCGAGCTCAAGAATCCGCGTCAGGCCATGCTTCCCATGCTGGCGGCCGTGGGTGGCGTCGTCGTTCCCGCCTGCATCTACCTGATCTTTAACCATACCGGCGCCCGCAACGGTTGGGCCATCCCCATGGCAACCGATATTGCCTTTGCGCTGGGCGTGCTGTCGCTTTTGGGCAACCGCGTGCCCAACGGCGTGCGCGTGTTCTTCTCGACGCTCGCCATCGCCGACGACCTTATCTCCATCGCCGCCATCGCCATCTTCTACGGTCAGAGCCCCAATCCGTTTTGGTTGGGCGCCGCTGCGCTTGTGACCTGCGCGCTCGTGTGGCTCAACAAGACGCAGCATTACCGCCTTGCCCCGTATTCGGTACTGGGTCTGCTGTTGTGGTTCTGCATGTTCAAGAGCGGCGTACATGCCACGCTCGCCGGCGTCATCTTGGCCTTTACCATCCCGGCCAAGTGCGGCGTCAAGCTCGATAGCCTCACCGATTGGTTGGGCGAGTGCCTGCCGCTGCTTGATGACCGCTACGACGACGAGGCGCACATCTTGGGCCAGCATGACTTTACCGTCTCGACCACCAGGGTCGAGCGCGTCATGCACCGCGTGACCCCGCCGCTCATCCGCATGGAGCGTCTGATCTCCACGCCGGTCAACTTTGTGATTCTGCCGATCTTTGCGTTCGTGAACGCACAGGTTCGCCTAGTGGGCGTGGACATGAGCACGCTGCTCACCGACCCGGTGACGCTCGGCGTGTACTTTGGCATGCTGCTGGGCAAGCCGATTGGTATCTTTGGCATGACGTTTGCCCTGGTTAAGTTTAGGGTCTGCGAGCTGCCGCATAACGTTAACTGGCACATGATTGCCGGTGTGGGCATTCTGGGCGGCATCGGCTTCACCATGTCGATCCTCATCAGCGGCCTTGCCTTCCCGACGGCCCAGTTTGAGGTTCTGGCTGCCAAGGCCGCCATCCTTGCCGGTTCGGTCACCGCTGCCGTGCTCGGTATGATCTACATGAGCGTGGTCTGCAAACACCCCGCGCCCAAAGACAAGTAAAAGCATATATAAGTTTGAAAACGCCGCCTGTGTACACCATCACAAGCGGCGTTTTAGTCAATGGGGACGTTCTTAAATGACTAGGTTTATTCCACGGTGCCGTAGACGGCGCCCCAGCCGTGGGCGGCCAAGGCGGAGTTGAGCTGGTCGCAAAGTGACTGGCGGTCGTAATAGCCGGGCGGTAGCAGGTTGACGATTTCCATGAGATCGGGCGCCAGGTCCAAGATTTCGGCTTGTACGATCAGATCCAGGCGGTCGATGGCGTGGCGGTCGTAAAACAGTCCGTCGACCAGGCGCTGCAGGTCGCCGAATTCCTCGGCCTGGAACGATCCGTACTCCATAGTGCCTCCTTGGGCGCTTCACGCCGACATGCGCGGCGATTCGTAAATCATTGCGATGAACTTAATCTATCACGGCTTCATACCGTTGCGGCGGTGGCGGTCTATACTTAGACGAACTGCAACGTCCCGCTTCGCGAAAGGTCGCACCCATGCAGACGATCTACCAGAAGATGGAAACCACCGAACTCGATGCCGCCATCGAGGTGCTCAAAGCCGAGGTCGCCGAGGTCAAGGCCAAGGGCCTGGCGCTCGACATGGCCCGCGGCAAGCCGTCGCCCTCCCAGGTGGACATCTCTCGACCCATGCTCGATATCCTCAATGCCGATGCCGATCTGCACGACGGCAACGTCGACTGCTCAAACTACGGTTGCTTTGAGGGCATTCCCTCGGCGCGCAAGCTGGCGGGGGAGTTCCTGGGTTGCCCTGCCGAGCAGACGCTCGTACTGGGTTCGTCGAGCCTTTTGATCGAGCACGATATCGCCGGCATGTTTTGGCGCTGCGGTTCGTGCGGCAGCGAGCCTTGGGAGGCTTACGAGGCCGCGCACGACGGCAAGAAAGTCAAGTTCCTGTGCCCTGTTCCCGGCTACGACCGTCACTTTGGCATCACCGCCGATCTGGGTATCGAGAACGTCCCCGTCGCGATGACCGACAACGGCCCCGACATGGACGAGGTCGAGCGCCTGGTTGCCGCCGACGACTCCATCAAGGGTATCTGGTGCGTGCCCAAGTATTCCAACCCCACGGGCATTACCTTTAGCGAGGACACCGTGCGTCGCCTGGTCGAGATGCCCACGGCCGCGCCCGATTTCCGCATCTTCTGGGACAACGCCTACTGCGTGCACGACCTGTATGACGAGACCGACGAGCTCGCCAATATCTTCGACCTCGCTCGCGCGGCGGGCACCGAGGATCGCGTGGTGGCCTTCGCCTCGACGTCCAAGATCACCTTCCCGGGCGCCGGTATCGGCTTTATCGGTGCGAGCCCCGCGGTCATCGCCGAGTTCTCCAAGCGCCTGAAGGCAGGCCTTATCAGCGCCGACAAGCTCAACCAGCTGCGCCACGTGCGTTTCCTTCCCACCATCGAGGCGGTCAGGGAGCACATGAAAAAGCACGCCGAGTTCTTGCGCCCGCGCTTTGAGGCCGTTGAGCGCAAGCTCACCGAGGGCCTGGGCGATACGGGTTGCGCCACTTGGACGCATCCCCGCGGCGGCTACTTTGTGAGCTTTGATGGTCCCGAGGGCTCGGCCCAAAAGGTCGCTGCGCTTTGTGCTGACCTGGGCGTCAAGCTCACGCCGGCCGGTGCTACCTGGCCCTATGGCAAGGACCCGCGCGATACCAACATCCGCATCGCGCCGAGCTATCCCACGGTCGAGGACCTGGAGGCCGCGCTCGATGTGCTGGTGCTGGCCGTTAAGCTTGTTGCTGCCGAGCTCGCGCGTGCCGAGCGCGCCTAACGCGCGGCTTCCCGTACTATCCGCACCTTCGATACGTAAAGGAGCATATACATGGATTTTTTTTTTTATTATAAGGCGACGACAGAGATCTACACCATTAAGGTAACCGGCGAGA
>CALJNY010000147.1 GCA_937981515.1 uncultured Collinsella sp.
GTACACGCCGTCAACGAGCACATGCAGAATCGTTCCAACGACCTCGCAATCGGGCGCTTCGCCTCCGGCCGCGGCGAGCATCTTTGCGTTGCCAACGACGACGTGCTTGCCGTCGATGGTTGCCGTCACGCCGTGGCCCGCGTCGTTGGCGGAGTCGCTCACGCGTTTGGGGTCGACCTCGCCCTGGTAGGCGGTGCTTACCGACTGCGCGATGGGGTGATCGGAGAACGACTCCGCAAGGGCTGCGACCTCAAGCAACGACTGCTCGGTATAGCCAGCCTCGGGGTGCACCGCGACCACCGAGAAAGTGCCGTTGGTGAGGGTGCCTGTCTTGTCAAAGACGACGGTGTCCACGTCGGCGAGCGTCTCGAGGTAGTTAGAACCCTTGATGAGAACGCCCAGTTTGGAGGCGCCGCCGATGCCGCCAAAGAAGCTCAGCGGCACGCTGATCACGAGCGCGCACGGGCAGCTGACGACCAGGAAGGTCAGGCCGCGCAGAATCCAGTCGGACCAGGCACCGGTGACCAGGCCGCCGCCAAGGGCGAGCACCGCGGCCGCGCCGGTGACGGCGGGGTTGTAGACGCGGGCGAAGCGTGTGATGAAGTTCTCGGTGCGTGCCTTCTTTTCGCTGGCATTCTCCACGAGCTCCAGGACGCGCGCGACGGTGGACTCGCCAAAGGGCTTGGTGGTGCGCACGTGGATGAGGCCCGTCATGTTGATGCAGCCGCTGATGATATCGTCGCCGGACTTGGCGGGGCGGGGGACTGACTCGCCCGTGAGCGCGGCGGTGTCGAGCTGGGTTTCGCCCTCGACGATGACGCCGTCGATAGGCACGCGCTCGCCGGGCTTGACCACGATCACGGTGCCGACGGCGATGTCATCGGGAAAGACCTGTTCGAGTGTGCCGTCGGCTTGCTCGACGTTAGCGTAGTCGGGCGCGATGTCCATCATGGCGCTGATTGACTTGCGGCTTTTGCCCACGGCATATGCCTGGAACAGCTCGCCGACCTGGTAGAACAGCATGACGGCGGCGCCTTCGGCCATGTGCGGGTCGGTATCGGGGAAGAGCACCATGGCAAACGCGCCGATGGTTGCGACTGCCATAAGGAAGCTCTCGTCGAAGGCCTTGCCGCGGCGGATGTTACTGAATGCCTTTTGCAGTACGTCGTAGCCGGCAATCAAAAACGGCACGAGGAACAGCACAAAGCTGGCGTAGATGTCGCCCGGGGTGCCGAATGCGGCGGCGAGGGTGCCAAGCTCATCGAGGGCGTACACCACGGCAAAAATGCCCAGCGCTACCAGGATGCGGTTGCGCTTATGCTCGAGTGACTCTTTTTTCTTGCGCTTCTTCTTTTTCTTTTTGGGGTCGGCGGTGACCATGACTCGTATCCTCCCATTTGAATGTATGAACACTCGCTCATATAATTTCGCGAGCAAAGGCCGCGGCAAGCGCGGCCTTGCGGGTCAGCGTATGCGCAGGCTAGAGAATGATCTCGCAGTCCGGCTCGGCGTCGGCGGTGAACTCCACGACACGGTCGAGGACCTCCTCGAACTCGGCGTCGTCGGCCTCGAGCGTCAATTTCTGGGTCATAAAGTTGACGGACACGGATTTGACGCCCTCGAGTTTGGCCAGCTCGTCCTGAAGCTCGCGCGCACAGTTGGCGCAGTCGATCTCGTCGAGCTTAAACTGCTTTTTCATGGTGGGTTCCTTTCTCTGTGTTGGCGACCTGGGTGCCGGTCGCGTTGATACCGTGGTTGGTTGCTATTCGCAGATATGGCTCATGCCCTGGTTGAGCATGGTGTAGACATGATCGTCGGCAAGCGAGTAGAGGATGTTGCGGCCGTCGCGGCGGAACTTGACCAGGTGCGACTGCTTAAGCGTGCGCAGCTGGTGCGATACTGCCGACTGCGAGGTTGCGGTCGCCCCGGCGATGTCGGCCACGCAGAGCTCGCGGCCCATGAGGGCATAGAGAATCTTGATGCGCGTGGTGTCGCTGAAGACCTTGAACAGGTCGGCCAAGTCGTACAGCAACTCCTCGTCGGGAAGGTCCTCGGGCGAGCAGGTGGTGGGGATCACGGGTTCGGTGGCCTCGATGTCAGTCTTTGTTTCATCAGCGTGGTCGCTCATTGCAACATCCTTTCATATGAACATGCGCTCATATAACTTGCTTCCGATTATATGAGCGCATGTTCATATGTCAATAACGTTCAGGTAATTCGTCGTACAAAATGATGAGGAAAAGCGGACGAGATCCCGGACTAAGCGGTTTTGATTAGCGATGCCGGGGTGGGTGCCCCTGCGCCGTGCAAAAATTGGAGTATTCTGCAACGATAGGGGGTCTGTTAATCTATCGCGGGCCAAGTAATGTAGTTCAAGAGCTATCTTAGGGTGTTAAACCGATGAGTTCTTCCTCAAATGTTGCCTAACGTTCTCACGCAAGAGTGATTTCGCTTCACATTTGGATCCACTCGAGGGTGATGGACACCCGACCCTGCTGAATACTCGCAATTTTGCACGTCGCTAGGGTACCCACCTTGTTAGTCGGCCTAGTTTCCGGCCCCGAAGACCCTGCCCTCGGGCGTGAAGCTGCTTGTTTGGTTGAGTGATGGGCTGCCTGGTTCGACGATTTGCATGTCATCGATTGCCGGAGCCTCGTTAATCGTCGGATCGTCCAATGTGATGCTTTCGAGCATTGCTTTTTCGAGATCGATTCGTTGACGCTCTTCGGAATCCTGGCGAAGCTCCTCCTGGATTCGTTTCTTCTCCTCAATAAACCTTCTGAGCACAAACAGTCTCAGGTCCTCTTGCATGATTTGAAAGTCTTTTGGCAGACGCGAGAGGCGTATACCTTCTTTTCGTTGGATTGCCTCCATGACCCTAACGAAAGAGCTGGCATGCATAAAGGAATAACGGCTGACGGTGATGATTCCGTACCCCATGGACGCAAGCGCATTCTTGCGCTCCTCGTCGATAGCGCGGTCCTCTTCGGCGTCGTGATAAAACCCGTTGTATTCAATATCTGTTCGAGATTTCTTCAGATATGCATCCATAAAGAACTTTTTGCGTCTCGTGAGATTTTTTGCGGCGGCGGTGACCTGCACCTCGTAATCGGTCTCAATTCCCTTAATACCAAGTCCACCTTCGCTTTTGGGCAGCGTAAGCATCATGACAAAGGCCGTTTCCATGGGAGAGCGGCATCCATCGCGTACACATTGAATAGCCTTTCGGGCAAGGGCCAAACCGTCGCATCTGGTAATGGAATTAAAGAACTGCTTTAACCTCTCGGTTGAGGTAAGTGGGAAACGCTCGGCATAAGAGGTAGAAGAACCGGTTCCAAGGGAATAGGCGCCGCACAGTTCAAAGTAGTACTCCACTAGTTCGCGAAAAGGGAGATAGGTGGCGGCCTGAAGTGCACAAAGCTCAACGCCAATAATGTAGATGTCATCTTCTAGCTCTATAAAACGCGAGCATGAGAATCGCTTTGACGAAACGTGGCATTGACAGTTCATCGCGTAGCGCGCGTTCCTGCGATCAAACACCATTATCTCGAGGGATTCATTTGCGTCGCGGGCAACATCATGTTTGGCAAGCCATTCTGTGGCCGCGTCGAGGAGCGTTCCGGTGGGGCACGATCCGTAAATTGCGACAGGGCTGCAGGACTCGATGTCTTTCGCAGACACCGAATGCGCGGCCTGGTAGACCGCTTTTGCCGTGGTATGTGACAATACGATACTCATGGTATATATCGTGTCAGCTAATGTCGTGTTGATGACGCTGAGCGGAAAAGTCGTTTTAGAGGTCTAACCAAATGCTGTCCAAAAACTTGACGCAATTATGGGTTGGTACGCCCTAAATAAATGTTTTCGCAGCTCGGCTATAGCATAGAAATACTCAATTGCTGCACATTTGGTATCGATGCATCGTCATCCGAGCACAAATCACGTGTCGGGAAAGTGCCGAAATAGTTAAAAAATAGGGTTCAGAATTTGTGAAGAGCGGGCCTGCTTATGGAACGTAGGGCGGCCCCGCTGCGGGGGTTCCCGCTGCGACGCCGCTCGTGATCTACGCCGTGGTTTGTCGTAGACGTTTCTACTTGGCAAATAGGTTCTTGAGGTTGAACTCGGCTTGGACGGTACGGAGCATGAGGTCGGTGTCGTCGAGGCCCAGGTGCTGCTCGTTGGCGTCGGCGGTGAGGGTGCCACGGCGGCGCGCCCAGTTCTCGAGCGCAGCGGGCGCGGACTCGCGGGGGAGCGAGCGCACGTCGGCGTCCAGGCTGCGGCAAATCTGGCGCGAGTCGATGACGATGATCTTGCCTGCGCGGCGTGCCTCGGCGTAACCGTCCAGATGAATTTTGAACCAGCTGTCCTCGAAGGCGGCATTGTGCGCCATATAGGGGTACTTCTTCATGAGCTTGAGCAGCTGCTTCTGCAGCTCCTTGTTCTCGCGGAACGGCTTTTTGCCGTCGATGTCGTCCCAGGTGATGTGATGGATGTTCGATAGCGGCACATCCTCGCCGCGGTAGATGTCGGGCAGGCCGCAGTAGTGCGCCTCGGCGTCATGCGGCACGGCGTCGCTGGTGAGATCCATGATCTCCCAGCCCACGTTGATGATGTAGCCGCGCTCGGGCGCGCGACCGGTGGTCTCGATGTCGATGCCCAGCACCGTGCCTTGGATGGGCTTGCGGGCATAGGCTACGCCGAGTGCGTCGCGGTCACCGCGGATCTCGCGCATGACCGATGCGGCGGTACGCTTTTGCATCTTGCCGATGGCGGCGCAGGTGTCGGCGTCGGACAGGCCGCGCGAGAGCGTCGCGGGCGTCACGTTGCGCAGGCGCGCCTCGCCAATCTGGTCGCACAGGTCGCGGTTGCGGTCGGCCAGGTCGCGCACAGTGGCAAAGTCGAAGCCGGGGTCGCCCTCGGCGGTAAAGTACTCGGTCTCGAGCACCTTGAGGGCCTCCTCGCCCTTCTGGCGCTCGGACTCCATGGCGCCGTGATCGCCATAGATAAACATGGGGATAAACGGCTGGCGCTCGTATTCGAGTGCTTGCGAAACATTCATATGCTGCTCCTTGGACGGGCCGCGTCGCGCGGCTCGGGGTTACTGAGTTGTGGCGAGATGATAGTTTACCATGGGCAACTATTGGCACCACGCCCGGGACAACTACAATACCCTAGTTGACCGCTAGGACTTTTACAATGCTGCCGAAAGACACGAAAGGTTCCATCCGTCATGGATTTACTGATTGATATTCTGCTCGACGCCGGCAAGGACACGCTGTCGCTGGTGCCGTTTTTGTTGGTGACGTATTTGGCTCTTGAAACCCTTGAGCACGTTGCGGGCGACCGCGTCAACGGCGCTATCAAGCGCGCCGGAGCCGCGGGTCCGGTTGTCGGATCGTTGTTGGGCATGGTGCCGCAGTGCGGATTTTCGGCCATGGCAGCAACGCTGTACGCCGGCCGTGTCGTGACGCTGGGCACGCTGGTTGCCGTGTTCCTCTCGACCTCCGACGAGATGTTGCCGCTGTTGCTCGCCGAGCAAGTTCCCGTGCAGACCATGGCAATGCTCCTAGCTTCGAAGGCGCTGATCGCTCTGGTCACGGGCTTTATCGTGGATGCTGCTATCCGCGGCCTTCGTCGTAACGCCCGCGCGCATGCGGCGATTCGCCGTACCGTGCTGGGGACCGCTGCCAATCCGGCTCATGTGAACTGCGCCCACGACGACCATACCGGGGGCGACATCATTGACGAAGTGGCCGAGGCGGGCGTAAGTGCCGATCACATTCACGAGCTGTGCGAACGCGATCATTGCGGCTGTGATGAAGACGAGGACGAGCACGGGCACGACCACGGCAACGACCATGGTCACGCGGACGAGCACGAGCACCACCACGGTCACAGCCACGACCACTCCCACGAAGGGGCGCCTGTCCTGTCGATCATCCGCAGCGCGATCTCGCACACCGTGCAGGTGTCGGTATTCATTTTCCTGGTGACGTTGATTCTGGTCGCCGTCCTCGAGACCTTTGGTGAGTCCGCAATCGAGCAGTTCCTGCGCGGTAATGAGACGCTCGCCGTCCTGGGCTCGGCGCTTGTCGGTCTGATCCCCAACTGCTCTGCTAGCGTCGTTATTACGCAGTTGTACCTCGAAGGTGCGCTGCAGCTGGCGCCGATGCTCGCCGGCACGCTCATTTCCGCCGGCGTGGGCTACCTAGTCCTGTTCCGCACCAACCGCAGCGCTCGCGAAAATGCCGTGTTCCTGGTCATGATGTACGTCATCGGCGCCGGCTGGGGACTCATCCTCTCCGCCTTCGGCCTCTAAGCAGGCCTAGCAAAACGGGCTTCAAAATAGCCATGCTCGGCGCCGGCGCAATGCGGCGACGCATGGCAGTTTGAAGCCCGTTTTTTGTTGAGCCATGGATCCTGAGCGTTCACGCCGCTCAAAACAAAAAGGCAGATTTCCGGGCATATCCCAAAAATCTGCCTTGGTTAGTGTAGCAGCTCGGTGAGGTTGCGTTTAAAGCGGGATCGGTCCTCGCTGGTGAAGGCTGCCGGACCGCGGGTGCGTCCCCCGGCGCGGCGCACCTTCTTTTCCTCGTGGCGAATAAATAGTTGCATGTCGATGGTCGCCTTATCGTAGACGCGCCCGCGCACGCCGATGGCGGCGGCATCGCGTCCGAGCACCATGCTTGCCAGGCCTATGTCTTGTGTCACGACCACGTCGCCAGCCTGCAGGCGCTCGACAATGGCAAAGTCGGCACTATCGGCTCCCACACTCACATCGAGCGTCGTGACCCAAAAGCCCCGACGCGCGTGCTCGGCATCGCGCGGGTCGTCGCGGCGAATGTGGCGCTCCAGGTTTTGCGTGCTGTTGCCGGCGATAACGACGGCGACGCCCGCCCTCCGCGCGCAGTCAATCGACTCGCGTGTGACCGGGCAGGCGTCGGCATCAATAAAAAGCGTCTTTGGCATCTAGCGCACCAGTTTGCCAAATTGAATGGCGCGAACAATCAGCGTCACGCCAAACACCAGCAGTGCGGCACCGCTAAAGATGACGAGCATCTTGGCCGACCACAGCGGATAGATAAACACGAACATGCCCGCGATGATGGAGAGTGCGCCGCTCAGGATGGCGAGGGCGCGGTTGGCGGAAAGCTCGGATTCCAGAATCGACATGATGCCCTCAACAATCCAGCCAAAGCCGGCGACGACCACTACAAGCGTGGTGAGCGTCGCGGTTGAGAAGGCCTGGTTGCGCAGGATTATGACGCCGCCCAGAATGATGAGCAGGTTGGCGATGATACTCGTCACGCGCCAGCCGGTGGGCAGCAGCGGCTCGAAAACAGCGGTAAACAGCCTGATCGCGGCCGTGATCACAAAGTAGATGCCCAAGACGGTCG
>CALJNY010000148.1 GCA_937981515.1 uncultured Collinsella sp.
CTCAGGCCGGCGAGGACATCCTGGACATGTGCGCGGCCCCCGGCGGCAAGACGACGCAGATCGCCGCCCTCACCCAGGGCCAGGCACACCTCACGGCCTGCGAGATGAGCATTCCCCGCGCCGAAAAGCTCGAATCAAACCTCCATCGCCAGGGCGCCAAAAACGTGCCCGTCATGCGCATCGACGCACGCGAGCTCGACGAATTCTTCCGCTTTGACCGCATCCTGCTCGACGCTCCCTGCACCGGCACGGGCACCGTCATCAGCGGCAACGAGAAAAGCCTGCGCGGCCTGACCGAGCAGCTGCTCGGCAAGTGCGCCCGCGCGCAGCGCGCACTTCTGGACCGCGCCATGGGCGCCCTCAAGCCGGGCGGCACGCTCGTCTATTCCACTTGTTCGATTATGCCGCAGGAAAACGAGGACGCCCTGCAAGAGGCCCTCGACAAGCATATGGACTGCGAGCTCATCCCCCTCGACGGCACGCCGAGTGAAAGCGAAGCACGCCGGGCCCAGGATGCCGGCGAGAAGCCGCGCGTCGAAAGCAACGCCCTCACCGAGGCCATCGCCGCCGGCCACGTCTCGTCCATCGCCAACGGCATGCCCGGCACGCTGACCATTCCGCCCAGCCGCGACTTTGAGGGCTTCTACATCGCCCTGATCCGAAAACGCAGCTAGCGCACGGATTCAAAACTCAACAAACTATCTCCGTGCGCGCCTGTCCTGCTGGTCACGGTGCTGCTTAAGTGCCTCGCGTTCCTTGCGCTCGGCTCTTTTGCCCTTAATGGCCGTGACCACCAAGTAGATGACCGCGGCAGCAACGATTGCGCCCACGCACAGGCCAATCGAGCCCAACATTGCTGTGAATTCCATACCGCGTCACCTCTCTTTTAAACGGGACATTCAAGATAGCACCTCAATACCCGCCACCACAGCTCCTTCACGTTCGCCGGCCTTTCGGTCTAACGGATGGCGCGGCGGGGAAAAATCAACTCGTCAAACGATTTAGCAAGCACAACGCTGTCGGCACCCCGCCGGCCACCATCGCATAGAATCGAGCCCCCATGGATACTCTCAACGATTTGAACGAGCGCGTCGACGCCTTTGTCGGCACCAGTTCCTTCGACGCGCCTGCCGCGACTAACGACCAGGCCCCCATCGATGTTCCCGCCGAGGTTCACGAGGACATCGTCGCCTCGGTCGATTTTTCCGAGGTCGACCTAGCAGACGAGTTCACCGAGCCCCAGGTAGCCGTGACCCCCAACGGACTGCTCCCCATGGAGCCGCTGCCCATCGACGGGCGCCTGCGCAAGGCGGCCCTCCGCATGCCCGACGAGATCGAGGAGGCCAGCGGCTTTACGCTCTTCGGCCGTCGCATCAAGTCGCTTATCTACACCACCGACGTCGCGGTCATCCGCAACTCCAACGCCGATGCCGTCTTTGCCGTATACCCCTTCACGCCACAGCCTGCCATTACGCAGGCGCTGTTGACTGTCGCCGAGTGCCCGGTCTTTGTTGGCGTGGGCGGCGGAACTACGACCGGTAAGCGCTCCGTACAGATGGCAGCCGTCTCCGAGATGCAGGGCGCGGCGGGCTGTGTGGTCAACTCCCCCGCCACTGCCGAGATGGTCGAGCACATCACCAACATCGCAGACATCCCTGTCATCGCCACGGTCGTT
>CALJNY010000149.1 GCA_937981515.1 uncultured Collinsella sp.
ACCCGTGCGCGAGCGCGGCGGCCGCAACCGTCGTCGCGGTACTAAAAAGCCCGAGGGCAACGGCCGCGGCCCCGTGATGCTCGTCATCACCCCCACGCGCGAGCTTGCCCAGCAGATCGACGAGGTCGCGAGCAAGATCGCCGACGTCACGGGCCACGTTGCCGTGACCGTCGTGGGCGGCGTGAGCTACAAGCCGCAAACCGCTGCCCTCAAGTACGGCTGCGACATCCTGGTCGCAACGCCGGGCCGTCTGGTCGATCTGATCGAGCAGGGTGCCTGCCATCTGGACGAGGTCAAGGTGCTGGTGCTCGACGAGGCCGACCGCATGCTCGACATGGGCTTTTTGCCCGCCGTTCGCCGCATTGTACGCGAGACGCCGGCCGAGCGCCAGACGCTGCTGTTCTCGGCCACGCTCGACGAAGAGGCCGTGGGCGAGATCACCGACCTGGTGAGCGACCCGGCCCGCGTGGAGATCGCGCCCGCCACGTCGACCGCCGACACCGTCGACCAGTTTGTGTTCCCGGTGTCCATCGAGGCCAAGAACAACCTGCTGCCCGAGTTCCTCAAAAAGGAGGGCCCGGAGCGCACTATCGTCTTTATGCGCACCAAGCACCGCGCCGACAGCTGCTGCCGTCGTCTGGAGCGCAAGGGCATCAAGGCCGCCGCGATCCACGGCAACCGCAGCCAGGCCCAGCGCGAGCGCGCACTTTCGGCCTTCCGCGACGGCACCGTTGACGTGCTGGTGGCGACTGACGTGCTCGCCCGCGGTATCGACATTAGCGACGTGCGCTACGTCGTGAACTTTGACGTGCCGGCCGAGCCGACCGACTACATCCACCGTATTGGCCGTACGGGCCGTGCCGGCGAGCTAGGTTGGGCCATCACGTTTGTGACCGAGCAGGACGTCGATGAGTTCTACGAGATCGAGAAGCTCATGGACAAGACGGCCGACATTTATGACGCCGGCGACCTGCATGTGGGCCCCAATCCGCCCGCCGTTGACCCCGAGCGCGATCCTGCCGCCTTTAAGGTGAAGAAGAAGACCAAGCGCGGCAAGTCCAAGAGCAAGAAGAAGCTTGAGCAGGCGCGTCGCGACGGCAAGCGCAACGGCGACGATTACGGCGATGTGGCTGGTCGTTCCAACCGCGGTCGCGACGAGCGTCGCGGCGACGGCGAGCGTCCGAGTCGTCCCAAGCGCGGCGGCAAGACCCGCGTGCGCGAGGGCGTTCAGGCTCGCGTGGATGAGGCCGTGGAGAGCGTGGCCCGCGAGATGGCTGCCGAGGAGCGTGCCGGTGCCGCTGCCGTCGAGCAGGCCCCGCGCGGCAATCGCGCCGAGCGCCGTGCCAAGCAGTTCCAGGGCGAGGCGCATCGCCGCCGTCGTGAGGACGAGGACCGTGGCGGTCGTCGTCGTGTTGAGCGCGAGGACGAGGGCCGTGGTTCGCGCGGCGGCAAGCGCGGCTCGGGTGACCGTCGTCACTCCGGTCGCAATGACGAGCGCGGCGAGCGCGATGAGCGTCGTGGCGGCGAGGGCCGTGGTTTGCGTGACGAGCGTGGTACCCGCGGCGGCGAGTCCCGCGGCGGCAAGCGCTTTGACGAGCGCGGAGGCCGCGAGGGTGCTCGTGGCAACGGCAAACGCAGCGGCGCCGGTCGTTCGAATGAGTCGCGCGATCGTCGCGACCCGCGTGCCAGCCGCGATCGTCGCGATGACTGGCGTAACTACGACGACACCCGCGAGGAGCGCCGTGGCGGCTATCGCGGCGGGCGTGGCGGCAACCAGGCCGGTTCCCGCGGCGGTCGTGCCGGCGGTCGCGATAACCGTGGCAGCTATGGTAACAATCGTGGCGGCAAGCGCGGCGGCAGCTCCCGTCGTCCCGGCGACGGCGGCGGCAAGCGCAAGTAACATACGCGTCGCGCGATAAGGCGAGATGAGTTTGGGCCCCGAGCAGACTATGCTCGGGGCCCTTTTTGTGGGCGCAGTTTGAGGTGGGCCGGCCCCCTCACGAAAAAGCACGGAGACGGTCGCGGCAGGAGATGTGGGCTATCGGCTTAGTTGAAGATTCGCGTATGTGGGATTCTGGCATCGACGGAGAACGTGAAGCTCCCCACCGACGCACGGTGGCCGCAGTGCCCGGGCGGACACGCTCGGGATTCCGCTCGCTGCCTGGCGCCCTTGCTGCCATCTGACTTTCACGCTCGCATTCTCTTGGATGCGAGCGTGTTTTTTCACGGCGTGCACGGGTCCCCCGGGGCGCGCCGTGCATTTTTGGGAGTATTCAGCAGGCCGCGGTGGCTGCATACGCGCCGGAAGCGTCTTTTTGGGCCAGCGAGATCATTCGACAGGCAATTTGGGTTGGCGGATGGCGTCCGGCGCGGCGATAACACGCGTTTCGCGCCGCGCCGGGTCTCAAAACGACGCCGATCGCGTGGCTTCCCCGATTTGCGGCGTCGCCGGCGGGGGCCACGATGCTGAATACTCCGGTTTTTGCACGGTCCAAGCGGGGGTACGTTTGGACGGGAAGGGGCACCCCCGTCTTTTTATGCATGGCGCAAGTGAAATTATGCAAGACAATAGGGCGCTGTGCGCCGGATACCCAGATTGGGGTTGACATGCGCCGCGATACGGGGTCGGGTGCCCCATCGGGAATAGCCATGAGGGTTACAAAGCTATGGAGGCATCCAAATGTCGCCTAAATACCGTTTATCGAAGAAAAAATACCGTTCATCGGTCATAATGATTGTTCCGGCTTTGGACTTGTCTACAATAGCTCCCGTCAAAAGAAATGCGGAAGGTTACCGAGTCCCTCGGACGTGGGTCTAACCAAAGTCTTTGAACGGGTGTGTCTCTATGGATGCATTCGCTTGATTTTGGTTGGGCTATATTTATGAAGGGACATGCCACCATGGGTTTCTTTTCTCGCCTGATGGGCGGTTCGGATGAGCAGAAGACTGCAGCTTCCGAGTTCGAAATCCTCGCTCCCGTTTCCGGCGAGCTTGTTCATCTAGAAAATACCAATGATCCCGCTTTTAGCAGCCGTGCCGTGGGCGATGGCGTTGCCGTGGTTCCCCAAGAGGGAACGGTGTGCGCTCCTGTTTCCGGCACCGTCGCGGCGCTGTTTCCGACTGAGCACGCGCTGGGCATCATGTCCGACGACAGCTCTGCTCAGGTGATGCTGCATATCGGAATCGACACTGTTAAACTTGAGGGCAAGGGCTTCCATGCGCTTGTTGCCCAGGGTGATCACGTTGACGCGGGCCAGCCCCTCGTCGAGGTCGATTTCGACGTGGTCCGCGCCGCCGGCTTCGATCCCACGGTCTTCGTTATCGTGTGCGAGCGCTCGGAGAACTCGACTCTTCGTGAGCATGCTTCCGGCCCTGTTGCTGTTAAAGAGCCTGTCGTCTGGCTTTCCGAGTAAATTCTTGTGGTGGGTACCGTGGTTATCAAGCGAGTTTTTAACAACAACGTCGCAATGGTCACTTCGGACGATGGCTCCGAGCTCATCGTCATCGGTCGAGGCCTCTGCTTTGGCCGTCATGCCGGCGATGCCATCGACGAGGCGTCGATCGAAAAGACCTACGCGTTGCAGGAGGGAACTTCTCAGGATTCGCGTACGATTGACCGCTTGGCACATCTTTTGGAGTCCATCCCCACCGTCAACCTCGTGATTGCCGAGGACATTGTTCAGATGCTCCGTCGAGAGCTCAATGTTGATATCAACGACAAGATTCTCATTGCTCTCGCAGACCATATCAGCCTTGCTTTGGAGCGCGAGCGCAAGGGCGTCTCCTGTGAGAATCCGTTGCTGCTCGAGATCCAGCAGTTCTATCGCAAGGAGTATGCACTTGCGGGCCGTGCGCTGCAGATTATCAAGGAGTATATGGGCATTCAGATGAGCGAAGAAGAGCAGGGTTTCATTACGCTGCATATCGTCAACGCCACCATGCCGCAACGCTCCGATCGTTTGATTGTTTCGGTCCAGCTTGTTCGCGACGTGCTCGCGATTGTTTCCAAGCGCTATGCTACGACCCTCGATGACACCTCGCTGCCTTACGAACGTTTCGTTCGTCGCCTGCAGTTTTTCGCACAGCGAGCGCTCGATCCTACGGCCGGGCAAATCAATGGCGACGCGCTGTTCCGAATCGATGAAACGGCGTATCCCTGCGCATTTTCGTGCGCGGACGCCATAGCCGCCCACTTGTCGTCTACCTATAACGTTGTCGTTACCGATGCCGAGAAGAGCTATCTCGCATATCACATTGTTAACCTGCTTGGAGAACCTGGTCTCTAGGCATAACGTGCCCACACATCGATTGATATAAGGCAAGGCTCACGGTCTTGTCCAGGGCACATCTGTCTTAATTTGCGGAAAAGGAAGGGGAGTACCGCTATGACCGCAAAAAAGAAGTTCAATTTCAAAGCGCCGTTGGAGGTGTTCGCGAAGTCGATCGTCCAGCCGATGATGTATCTCTCGGTTGCCGGCATCCTGCTCATCGTGGGTATCATTCTGACCAACAAGACCATCTGCGCTTTGGTCCCCGTACTGGGCTCCGGTCCGTTCCAGCTTGTGGGCGCCGTTGTCTATCAGTCGCTGATGTTTATCATCAACAACCTCTCGATTCTGTTCTGCGTGGGCATCGCCGGCGCCATGGCAAAGAAGAACAAGGGCCATGCTTCGCTGATCGCCCTGATGTCGTTCTTCCTGTTCCTGCAGGCTAACAATATCGTGCTCAACGCCACCGGCTCTCTTGCCGATGCGAGCGGCATGCTCGGCCTTACCGGAACCGGCCAGGCCACCGTTATGGGCATTCAGGTGCTCGATACCGGCGTGTTTGGCGGCATCACTATCGGGATTATCGCCGCCTGGCTGTATAAA
>CALJNY010000150.1 GCA_937981515.1 uncultured Collinsella sp.
GAGCGCTGGTCATAACCGGCGGTATGGAACTCCTGCACGGCGGCGTTGTCGTCGTAGCACTCGCCATTCATGTTAAAGATGATCACGTCGAACGTTACGCCCACCGGCTGGTCATAGTCCTCGGACAGCGTCGTGGTAGAACTCGTCTGCTTGCTATTGACCTGTGTGTGCGCAGGGATCGTCATATTGACGGTGACCGACTGATTGTCCGTTGTGGTGATCGACTGTTCCTCGGTCTTGCTCGCCTCCCACAACTGGGACATCGTGGTTTCGGCCGAAAACGAAGTCTCAATCTCCTCGCTCGCTGTTGCGGGCACCCCCAGCGACTCCTTGAGGCTCACCGATGCGCCCCACGAGCCACCTTTGGAATACGATGTGGATTCAGAAGTGCTCGTGCCGACCGTCTCCTCGGTACCGCGGGCGAGCGTGATGCTCTGCGAGGCGTCCTCATAGCCGACGTTAAGTGCCGAGGTAACGAGCTCCTGCTCAGTCTTAGAATCGACAAAGGAATAGCCCGGCGCGTCCTCGGGCGCACAGTTAAGCTTGTTCACGCTGTTGAGCTGCTGAACTCTAAAGTTATAGAACGCGATGCCAAAGCCATTGAAATCGTACTGATAGGTGCCGCCGAGCTTGTCGACACAAGCAATGGTGGCATAGATGACGTCCTGCTCAGTCGTGTCTTTCGACAGTCCGTCGAGCGGCACGTTTTTACGGAAATCGGAGCCCTTCAGCTTGTGACCGATACAGCCGGCGATATCGTCGGTCAAGCGCTCGTAGACCGCATTGAGGCTTTTTGCAGATGTCAGACCACTCTGCTTCGATTTATCGGCACCATCGGAATGCTCACCGTTGCCGCCCGAAAGCGCATCATAGAGATAGATGTAGTGACCCTTACCGAAGTCCTTCTCAAAGCCCTTGCCGGCGTGGTCCCAGTACAAAAAGTCCTTGGAGTCGTCGCCTCCGCCATAGCCAAGGATGTTATAGGCAAGCGAAGCCCAGTTGGGCAACACCTTTTTGACGGCGGCCGTGTAGAACGAGACGTTGTCGTACATCGAGGTACGGCCCTCGAGTTTGCCGTCATCGATATCTACAAACGTGCAGTCGCGATCGTTGACCGTAATGGTGAGCGGGTTGACCACGTCACCATAGAGCTCGTCGCACGATTCATCCTGAAGGGCAAAACCGGCTGTCGGCATCCCGCAAAGCGCCGTGACCGCAACGACCACCCAGCACAGGGTCACCTGTGCTCCCCGACGCGCTCGTTGCAAATACCTGGTGAGGTTTTTCATCGCAGTCCTCCCGTCAGTTGCCAATGTATTGAACCAACGTAAAACGCCGCCGCGTCCACAAGGGGCGCGACGGCGCGAAGGGGAACTTAAAAGGCGCAAATGGAACGCGACTCAGTTAAGCGGAACGCTTGGCCTCGAGCTTGGACTGAGCGGCAGCCAGGCGCGCGAGGGGTACGCGATAGGGCGAGCAGGACACATAGTCCACGTCGGCCACGTTGAACAGGTCCTTGATGGACTTGGGGTCGCCGCCGTGCTCGCCGCACACGCCAAAGTGCATTTCGGGGTTAGTGGCGCGACCCTTCTCGACGGCCATGCGCACGAGCTCCAGCACCGCCGAGTCGATGGTCTCGAAGGGGTTGTCCTTCAAGATTTTCTTGTGCATGTACAGCGGGATGAACTTGGCCTCGGCATCGTCACGCGAGAAACCGAACGTCGTCTGCGTGAGGTCGTTGGTGCCAAAGCAGAAGAAGTCGGCGTACTGCGCGATCTCGTCGGCGACCATGCAGGCGCGCGGCAGCTCGAGCATCGTGCCCACGGGAATGTTGAGCTCGACGCCCTCCTCGGCGGAAACCTCGGCGATCACGCGCTCGATGACCTCGCGAGTCTGAACGTGCTCGGCCGTAATGGAAACGAGCGGGACCATGATCTCGGGACGCGGGTCAACGCCTTCCTTGATAAGGCGGGCGGCAGCCGTTGCCACGGCACGGACCTGCATAAGCGGCAGGTCACCGAAGACGACGGACAGGCGCACGCCGCGCAGGCCGAGCATCGGGTTGGACTCGACCATGCCGTCGATACGGCGCAGGCGGGCGCGCAGGGCGGCGAGCTCTTCCTCGCTGGCGCCGGCGGCCTCCTTCTTGGTGATGGCGACCTCGAGCTCGCGAGGATTATCCAAGAACTCATGAAGCGGCGGATCGAGTAGGCGAACAACCACATCGCGACCAGACATGGTCTTGAACATCGCCAAGAAATCCTCGGTCTGGACCTTGAGCAGGTCGGCCAGGGCCTGCTGCTTCACGGCCTCGTCGTCGGACAGAATGAAGCTCTGGATAATGTTCTTGCAATCGCCCAGGAACATATGCTCGGTGCGGCACAGACCGATGGCCTCGGCGCCAAACTCGAGGGCGAGCGCGGCATCCTCGGGGTTGTCGGCGTTGACGCGCACATGGTTGGCGTGGCCGCCAGTCTCGTCTAAGCGAATCTCGTCGGCCCAGGACAGGATAGTGTCCAGATCGCCGGTGAGCTCGGCCGAGACCAGATCAACGGCGCCGTCGACGACGATACCCTGGGTACCGTCGATGGAGATGACATCACCCTCGCGCAGCACGCGGTCGCTGCCCTCGATGCGCACGACCTTCTCGGCGGCGTCGATGTGGAAGCGTTCGACGCCGCAAACGCAGGGCGTACCCATACCGCGAGCGATAACGGCGGCATGGCTCGTCTTGCCACCGTGGCTGGTCAGGATGCCCTCGGCGGCAACCATACCCTTCAGGTCATCGGGGTTGGTCTCCCAGCGAACCAGAATAACCTTGTGGCCCTCGCTGGCGCGCGCGACGGCATCGTCGCTCGAGAACACGACCTCGCCCACGGCGGCCCCGGGGCTGGCGTTAAGACCGCTGGCCAGAGCCTCGTACTTCTTGGAGGCGTCGAACTGCGGGTGCAGGAGCTGGTCGAGCTGCGCGGGATCGATGCGGCTCACGGCCTCCTCGCGGGTGATCAGGCCCTCCTCGACCATTTCGATGGCGATGCGCAGGGCAGCGGTGGCAGTGCGCTTTCCCACGCGGGTCTGGAGCATCCAGAGCTTACCCTGCTCTATGGTGAACTCGATATCGCACATATCGCGGTAGTGATCCTCAAGCGTCAGGAACACGCGCTCGAGCTCTTCACCTGCGGACTCGAGGCCCGGAGTGGCCTTGAGGTCGGCGATGGGCTCGGTGTTGCGGATGCCGGCGACGACATCCTCGCCCTGGGCGTTGACCAGAAAGTCGCCGTAGAACTCCTTAGTGCCATCGGCCGGGTTGCGCGTAAAGGCGACGCCGGTCGCAGAGGTCTCGCCCTTGTTACCAAAAGCCATGGCCTGGACGTTGACGGCAGTACCGAGCTCGTCGGAGATGCCGTGCTGTTTACGGTAGATGCAGGCGCGCTCGTTCATCCAGCTGCCAAAGACGGCCTGGATGGCAAGGCGTAGCTGGAGCTCCGGATCGTGTGGGAAGACGGGCTTGCCGTCGGCGACCTCGAGCTCGGGATACAGGACGGCCTCGACGTTCTCGGAGAAGATGCCCTTGAAGGTCTCGACGAGCTCCTGCAGGTCCTCGGCCGAAAGCTCGGAATCGACGCGGACGCCGGCGACCAGGCGTGCCTGGGTCAGGGCGTTCTCGAACAGGTCGGCGTCAACACCCATAACGACGTTGGAGAACATCTGGATAAAGCGTCGGTAGCTATCCCAGGCAAAACGCGGATTTTGAGTCTGGGCGATGAGACCCTGAACGGAGTCGTCGTTGAGGCCCAGGTTGAGGACCGTATCCATCATGCCGGGCATGGAAAACGGAGCGCCCGAGCGAACCGACACGAGCAGCGGGTCGGAGGCGTCGCCGAGCTTCTTGCCGCAGCGGGCCTCGAGGTCAGCCTCGGCGGCAACGATCTCATCGAGTGCGCCTTCGGGCCACACGTTGCCGGCGCCGGAGTACTCGACACAGGTCTGGCAGGTAATGGTAAAGCCACCGGGAACCGGCAGACCGATGCGGCTCATCTCGGCAAGGTTTGCGCCCTTGCCGCCAAGCACGAAGTTCATGGACTTATCGCCCTCAGTGACACAGGTGCCCTGGGCGTCGGTTCCAAAACGGTAAACCCTCTTGCAATCGCTCACGATACTTCCCCTTCCATGCGCTCTCGCGCACGACCGTGGTAACGAATCGACCCGCCGGATGCGAGCCGTGAGGGAACTATACGGCGGGTTTTGGGCAGGCTTGAGCAGAGGGTGCGCGGTTTGGTAAACGTGTTAAAACTGGCGGTAAACGGTAGGTAAAGGTGGTTACCTTATGAAGATACCACTGCAATAAAAAAGCAGGTCAAGTGAGATATTTTTGCTAAATCGCTTTATCAAAATGCTACTACTATTAGGTGCGGCGGGCGGCGCGGCGGGCGCGGGCTTCTTGGATTTCCTCCAAGTGGCTGATGATCTCGGCAGCGCTCTCCTCGATAGCCTTGCCGTCGGTACGCACCACAAAGCAGCCTAGCCGCTTCATGAGGGCACGAGCTTCCTCAAGCTCGCTGTGCACACTCTCGGGCTCGGCATAGGAGCCGGCAACGGCACGAGCGTAGTCATCGCCCAAGCGGCTATCGCGAATTTCGGAAATCACATCGACGGTCGAAATTAGGCCGAACAGGCGCATCGGGTCAACCTCGTAAATCGACTTGGGCGGCTCCATGCCATGGGCCAAAGGAACATTGGCGACCTTGTAACCCTGATAGGCCAAATACATCGACAGCGGCGTCTTGGACGTGCGGGATACGCCCAGCAGCACGATATCGGCTCCCGAAAGGTCGTCGCAGCCGCGTCCATCATCGTGCTCGACAAAGTACTCCATGGCCTCGATACGGTGGAAATAGCGGTCATCGGTCCTGTGAATCACGCCCGCGACGCCCTTGGGCGGCACACCGATAAGCGACGACAGCACGGCGAGGGTCGGACCGATCAGGTCGACCGAACGGATATGCAGCATGCCCAGGTAATCGAGCACTCGGGCGCGAAGCGCAGGATCGACAATAGTGTGGAACACGGCGATATCGCGATGGTCGGCATCGACACGCGGGCCCACAAACGACATGACCTGCTCCACTGAGTTCACCTTGGGCAGGCGCAAGAGACTAAAAGCTCCTTCATCAAATTGCCCGGACGCCGCAAGCACCACCTCACAAGCGGTATCACCGAGCGAGTCGGAGATAACGATAACGGTGGGACGAGCGGTGACCGGGCAATCCATGCGGGGCTCCTTTTGCGCTTATGCGCAGGCTAGCTTACTTTTTGCGGGCAAGCTCACCGATGTTGGCGATGCCGGAGAACACGGCCTCGAAGCGGTTGAGCAGCTTAAGGCGATTATCGCGAAGCTGCTCGTCCTTGTCCATGACCATAACCTCGTCGAAGAAACGGTCGATGGGCGCGCGCAGGGCGGCCAGAGCGGCAAACGCGGCCGGATAATCCTCGGCGGCGAGAGCGGCATCGACGGCGGTCTGAGCGGCCTCGGAGGCGTCGGCAAGCGCAAGCTCGACCTCGCCCATCAGAGCGCGATCGTACTCCACGCCCAGCTCGGGCTTGGAGATGTGCGCGGCGCGGGCATAGGCGGTCGCCAGGTTGTCGAAGGTCTCGGCGTCGTTCTTGCGGGCCTCGTCGAGGGCGGCGCAGCGGGCGAAGAAGACCGACGGAGCAATGATGTGCACCGCGGAGACGGCGGCAACGGTGTCGGCCGGGATCTTCTCGTCGCGGGCCATGCTCACCAGACGGCCGTGGAAGAAGTCACGAACCTGCTGGGCGACCTCGGCGGCGTCGAACTCAATGCCCTGCTCGCTATAGAGCTCAAGCGCAAAGTCGATGAGCGACGTGGGGTCGATCGGCAGACGGTCGCGCAGGATGTTGATGATGCCGATGGCGGCACGACGCAGCGCGTACGGGGCGGAAGAGCCGGTCGGGGGCTCGCCGATGGCAAAGATGCCGGCAATGGTATCGAGCTTGTCGGCGCAGGCCACGATGCAGCCAGCGGTGCCCTCGGGCAGCTCGTCGCCAGCAAAACGGGGACGATAGTGATCGCGGATAGCATGTGCGACCTCGTCGTTCTCCCCCATCGCGCTGGCGTAGTATCCGCCCATCACGCCCTGCTGGCTCGTGAACTCGACGACGGCGTTAGACACCAGGTCGGCCTTGCACAGGTGAGCGGCGCGGCCGGCGTCGGCGGCCAGGTGGGCACCCAGGTGGGCCTCGCGGGCAATAGCGAGCGCGAGCTGCTCAATACGCTCGGACTTGGCGAGCACGCTGCCGAGCTTCTCCTGGAAGGCGACCTTGGCCAGGCGCTCACGGAACTCGTCGAGGGAGATCTTCAGATCCTCCTCGTAGAAGAACTTGGCGTCGTCCAGGCGGGCGCGCACGACACGCTCGTTACCGTCGATCACGCGCTCGGCATTCTCGGGCTTGCTGTTGGAGACGACCACGAACTCACGCGTCAGCTTGCCCTCGCCGTCATAGATCGGGAAGTAGCGCTGGTTGGTGAGCATGGACTCGCAGATGATCTCGTGCGGGACCTTGAGGAACTCCTCATCGAAGGTGCCGACGAGCACCGTCGGCCACTCGCAGAGGTTGATGACCTCTTCAAAGACCTTCTTGGGCGTATCGACGTGGCAGCCGGGGCGCGCAGCCTCGACCTCGGCGATACCGGCAAGGATAGCCTCACGACGACGCTCGGCAGAAAGCACGCCGGCGTCCTCGAGCACCTGCTCGTAAACAGCGGGGCTGGCGACCACATGGTCACCGGGGCCCAGGACGCGATGGCCGCGCGTGGTGTTGCCGCTCGTCACGTCGGCAAATGACACGGGCACGACGTCCTCGCCCAAAAGGCAGCAAATCCAGCGGACCGGACGCACGAACGTGGCGTGCTCGTGACCCCAGCGCTGAGAGCGGTAATTGGGCCACTGCAGGCCGGCGATGGTCTTCTCGCACAGGGCCGTCAGGATCGGGGTGGCCGGGGCGGAAGGGATGTTCTTCTCGGCAAAGACGTACTCACGGCCGTCGGTGTCCTCGCGACGGACCAGGTCCTCGGCAGCCACACCGCACTTGCGGGCGAAGCCCTGGGCGGCCTTGGTGGCGTTACCGTCGGCATCGAAGGCGATGTTGGCCGCGGGGCCACGCTTGACCTCGTGAACCTCATCGGTCGCGGTGGCGACGTCGGCAACGAGCGCAGCCAGGCGACGCGGGCTCGAGATCACGCGGACCTCGCCATGGGCCAGACCGGCCTCGTCGAGACCCTTGGCGATCATGGTGCCAAGCTGCTTGACGGCATTGTTCAGCGGTGCAGAGGGCATTTCCTCCGTACCGATCTCAAACAGGAAATCCTTAGCGTCTGCCATGGCTTACGCCACCTCGCCTTCCTGATCGGCATTCTCGTTGATTCCGGCGACCTCGGCCATATAGGCCTCGCAGCACGCCTTGGCGACGGCGCGGACGCGCAGGATGTAGTTGGCGCGCTCGACTGCGGACAGCGCACCGCGGGCATCGAGCAGGTTGAAGGCATGGCTGCACTTCATGACGCAGTCATATGCCGGCAGCGGCAGCTTGCGCTCCAGGCAGGAGTGGCACTCAGCCTCATAGTCGTCGAACTTCTGACGCATCATCTCGACGTTGGCGACCTCAAAGTTGTAAGCGCTGAACTCGCGCTCGTTCTCCAGGAACACATCGCCGTAGGTCATGGGCGTGCCGTCGGGCAGATAGCTCCACACCAGGTCGTAGACCGAGTTGACGCCCTGGGCGTACATGGCGATACGCTCCAGGCCATAGGTGATCTCGACGGGCACGGGGTCGACCTCGATGCCGCCCACCTGCTGGAAGTACGTAAACTGCGTGACCTCCATGCCATTGAGCCAGACCTCCCAGCCAAGGCCCCAAGCGCCCAGGGTCGGGCTCTCCCAGTCGTCCTCGACAAAGCGGACGTCATGGTCGTTGGGGTCCAGGCCAATGGCGGCCAGCGAACCCAGGTAGAGCTCCTGGGCGTTGACCGGCGAGGGCTTGATGAGCACCTGGAACTGATAGTAGTGCTGCATGCGGTTGGGGTTCTCGCCGTAGCGGCCGTCGGCGGGACGGCGGCAGGGCTGTGCATAGCAGGTGCGCCACTCGGCGGGACCGAGCGAGCGCAGCGTGGTCGCGGTATGGAAGGTACCGGCACCGACCTCGGAGTCATAGGGCTGCATAATGACGCAGCCCTGCTCGCCCCAGTACTGCTGGAGGCGCAGGATGATGTCTTGGAAGGAAAGCGATGAAGCGTTCATGCCTCTAATATCCCCTCGTCGAAACGATTACACGGTTAGGTACTGTACTATAGCGGTTTTTAGTCGATAGCGCCGATACGGTTGAGCGGCCAGTAGCGCACAAGCGCCACGGCGATCAAGTCGGAGCGGTCGACCGGGCCAAAGTAGCGGGAGTCAGCAGAGTTCTCACGGTTGTCGCCCATCACCCACACACAGTCGTCAGGGACGGTGTAGGGATAGCTCACCTGAGCGCCGGGGGCTTGGACCGAAAGCGGCCAGCTCATGCTAGTCGTATAGTCCTCGTCGAGTGCCTGGCCATCGACGACGACCTTGCCGTCCTGCAGGTCGACCGTCTGGCCGGCCGTGGCGATGACGCGCTTTACCAGCACGTCATGCTCGGACGCGGCATCGGGGTTGTGGAACACCACGATATCGCCTTGCTTGACGGGCTGTCCGAGTTCGAGCGTCACCTTCTGCGCCAGAATCTGATCGCCGATCTCGATCGTGGACTCCATGGAGCCGGTGGGCACCACAAAGGGCTCGACCACAAACGTGCGAATCACGAAGGTGGCGGCGAGCGCGATCGCAACGATTACGATCCACTCAAAGGCGCCCCTCAGGGCAGAATGCTGCGATGGAACCATTCTCACTCCTCGCTCTGCGAATACGAAGCGTCCAGGATCTCCTGCGCGTACGCGCGCTCCTCGGGCGTAAGGTGTGCCGTCTCGATAAGATCGGGACGCCAGCGACAGGTACGCTCGATAGCGTTTTTGCGACGCCAGGCATCGACCTTGGCGTGGTCGCCGCTCACGAGCACCGGCGGCACGCCCTCGCCATTGAACTCGGCGGGGCGGGTGTACTGCGCGTACTCGAGCAGGCCACCGTCCTCGGCAGTCGAGAAGGACTCGTCCACGTTGCTCATCTCGTCGCCCAAGGCTCCGGGAATGAGCCGTACGACGGCATCGGCTACGACCATAGCGGGCAGCTCGCCGCCCGTGAGCACGTAGTCGCCGATCGATAGACGCTCATCGGCATACGCATAGGCGCGCTCGTCGACGCCCTCGTAACGGCTGCACACAAACAGCAGGCGCTCGCTTTTGAGCAGGCGCTCGGCCACATGCTGCGTAAAGGGCTCGCCACAGGGGGTGAAGAACACCACGGTGGGCTTGGTACCCTCGGAGCTAATAGCGTCGATTGCCTCGGCAATGGGCTCGACCTTCATGAGCATGCCCTGCCCGCCGCCATACGGCTCGTCATCGACGGTGCGATGGCGGTCGTGCGTCCAGTCGCGCAGGTTATACGCCTTAAAATCAAAAAGGCCGGCCTTGCGGGCGCGGCCCAAAATCGACGTGGACATGACGGGCTCAAACATCTCGGGAAAGACCGAAAGGGTCTCAATCAGCATGCTGTCCTCCCTACTTGTCCATATCGATCAAGCCGTCCATAACATGGACGGAAATTGTTCCTGTGTCGGGAAGATCGAGCACAACCTGCTCGATCACGGGAATCAGCACCTCGCCGTACCGATCACCCTCGACAACCCAAACATCGTTGGCGGGCGTCGACATGATCTCGACAATCGTACCGAGCGAACCAAAGCGCTCGTCGACCACCTCGCGACCCATAAGGTCGGTATAGGCGGCGTCGAGCGAATCGAGCTCGAAGTCGTCACGATTTGCCAGCACATAGCATCCGGTGATGCCCTCGGCAGCCGTCAAGTCGTCAATGCCCTCAAACGAGACCAGATCGCCATCGCCCGTATCGGAGACGGATACGACCGTGCAAAAACGGTCGCGCTTAAGCGCCGGCGGCGTCAAGGCGACACGCATACCCGGCACCAATACAGAAGGAAGTCCCCGCAGCGGCTGCGCGAGGACCTCCCCCTTCCTTCCGTGAGGCTTGACCACACGGGCGATGTTTTTGTACTGGGACCTCAAGGTCCTAGCCCAGAACCTCTACCTCGACAGCAGTGTCGAGGCGAGCGGCCAGTGCACGGGCGAGCGTGCGAATGGCCTTGATGGTACGGCCACGACGGCCGATGACCTTAGCGACGTCATCTTCGGCAACCGAAACCTCAATCGTGGAGGCGTCGTCACCATCGATGACCTCAAGGCTCACGGAATCCGGGTCGTCGACGATCTGAACAACGAGATATTCGACGAGATCGGCGATGCGATCTGAGAGCATTGCCTCACCCTCGAGCTGTGCAGCGTCAACCTCAGGCACGATTTACTCCTCGGCGCCCTCAGCGGCCTCAGCGGCAGCCTTAGCGGCCTCGGCCTCTTTGGCGAGCTGCTTCTTGGACTTCTTGACGACGGTCTCGGTCTTCTCACCCTCGTTGGCGGCCTTGACCAGAGCGGCGACGGCGTCGGTGAGCTGAGCGCCCTTGGACTGCCAGTCAGCAATCTTCTCGAGGTCGAGGTTGATGGTCTTGGGGGCGGTCATCGGGTTGTAGCGGCCAACCTCCTCGATGATACGACCGTCACGCGGGGCGCGGGAATCGGCGACGACGACACGGTAGTACGGACGCTTCTTAGCGCCGTGACGAGCAAGGCGAATCTTGACTGCCAAAGGAAACTCCTCCAACCAAGCAGCTTTAGGCTGCAACTACAAACAAACAGTTGAACATAATACGCCATCGACGCGGGCAGGTGAAGTCCGTGAGACCAACTTCTTCGGTGTAGTCGAGGGCAAATCCAT
>CALJNY010000151.1 GCA_937981515.1 uncultured Collinsella sp.
TTGGGCACAGTCGTAGTCGGCAAACGAGATGCTCAGCATTCGGGCCACCTGATTAGAAGTTCCAACACCATAGAAGTGCTCAAGGACAACAAGCGCCTCATGCGCCACAAACGTCTCGACCACATGCGGCGACTCCTCATAGCACCATTGCGTCAATGGCCCCTCACTCGTCTGCCGAACCACCAAGCCACCCATACCCGACGGCTCGCACGTTACCAGCAGGTGCTCCCCGCCCTCATCGCTCTGGAACAAAACAACCCGCTCGTCGAACAGCTCCATCACATCCCCTTTCTCTTGCTCTTAGCTAGCAAAAGCATAGCAGGTAAATGCATGTATACAGAACGTTTGTTCGTGTGTTTTCTATCGAGCTGTCCGCACGGCATGGTATAGCCGTACACAAAAAGGGCGCCCCTAAAAGGAGCGCCCTCGCAAATCGCCTATGCAGCTAGCTTACGCGACCGGCTCGATCTTCTCGAGGCCGCCCATGTAGGGACGCAGAACCTCGGGGATCGTGATGGTGCCGTCGGCGTTCTGGTAGTTCTCCAGAATGGCAGCCATGGTACGACCAGCCGGCAGGCCGGAACCGTTAAGGGTGTGCAGGTAGCGCGAGCCCTTGAAGTTCTCGGGGTCGCGATACTTGATGTTGGCGCGACGGGCCTGGAAGTCGCCGCAATTGGAGCAGGAGCTGATCTCCTTGTAGGCGTTGTAGCTCGGCAGCCAAACCTCGACGTCGTAGGTCTGACGGGCAGAGAAGCCCAGGTCGCCGGTGCACAGGCTAATCACGCGATACGGCAGGCCCAGCTGCTGCAGCAGGTACTCGGCCTCGGCGGTCATGCTCTCGAGCTCCTCGTCGGACTCCTCCGGCTTGGCAAACTTGACCATCTCGACCTTGTCGAACTCATGCTGGCGAATGATGCCGCGGGTGTCGCGACCGGCGGAACCGGCCTCCTCGCGGAAGCAGGGGGTGAAGGCAGTGTAGCGGCGCGGCAGGGTATCGGCGTCCAGAACCTCACCGGCATGCAGGTTAGTCAGTACGACCTCGGCGGTAGGGATCAGGAAGTTGTCGCCCGAGACGTGATAGGCGTCGTCCTCAAACTTGGGCAGCTGGCCCGTACCGAACATGGTCTGACGCTTGACGACGATAGGCGGCCACCACTCCTTGAAGCCACGGCTCGTGTGCGTGTCCAGGAAGAAGTTGATAAGGGCGCGCTCCAGGCGGGCGCCGGCGCCGCCGAGAACGGTAAAGCGGCTGCCGGAGAGCTTGTTGCCGCGCTCGAAGTCGAGGATGTCCAGATCGGTGCCCAGATCCCAGTGCGGCTTAAAGTCGAAGTCGAACTCGCGCGGGGTGCCCCAGCGGCGACGCTCGATGTTCTCGTCCTCGTCCTTACCGTACGGGGTGGCCTCGCACGGAATGTTGGGCAGGTGAGCCATGAAGTCGTACTGCTCCTGCTCAAGAGCGGTACGGCGCTCGGCCAGACCGTCAATCTTCTCGTTGACGGTGCGCACGGCCTCCTTGGCGGCCTCGGCCTCGTCCTTCTTGCCCTCCTTCATCAGGGCGCCAATCTTCTTGGACTCGGCGTTACGCGTGGCCTGGAGCTCCTCGACCTCGGTGATGACGGCACGGCGCTCGTCGTCGAGCTCAAAGAACTTCTCGCGATCCCAAGACGTCTGGCGATTTGCCATGGCGGTATCGATGGCATCGGGATTCTCGCGAACAAACTTGATATCAAGCATTAGATCCTCCGGCGATATACATTCCATTTAGGTTGCAACCTTGTACATGTATGGGCAAGTATATACTTATGAGCGTTTACGACCCAACTCAACTACGCAAGAAGGCACCCAATGGACGCAGTTTTTTCCTTTTTGTTTGGCACCCGCACCGGTTTTGCCATCCTTTTCGCCGGCGGCATCCTGCTATTTGCGATTCTTGCCTTTGTAATGGAGAAGCGCACCCATAAGATGTATGTCGACCGCGGCCCCAAGTCCGAGGATGAAGAAGACAGCTTCTGGGACTAACCTGCCAAAAAAGACAGGCTTATTTTGGCAGGTTTTATCTGAGCAAACGCAAGCGCCCCGCAACTGGAATTGAGCCAGTTGCGGGGCGCTTTTTGCTCAAGGTACAAAACTGCAGGAAAACCCTGCCAAAATAAACCTGTCCCTTATTGGTCAGTTTACTGGAGAGTAGCGTCGATGGCCTTGACCAGGGCGCTGCGCATGCCGGCGTCCTCGAGCGCGACGACGCCCTTGATGGTAGCGCCGCCGGGCGAGCACACGGCATCCTTCATCGCTGCGGGATGCTGACCGGTTGCAAGCTGCAGCTTTGCCGTACCCAGCACCATCTGGCTCACAATGCGATAGGCATCGGCGCGCGGAATACCGTGTTTGACGGCCGCATCGCCCAGAGCCTCGATCGCCATGGCGACAAACGCCGGGGCGCAACCGCCCACGGTACCGCCCACAAACAGCAGACTCGAATCGAGCTCGACCACCGTGCCAAGCTTTCCGAGCAGATCGAGCACCGTGGCACGCTGCTCACCGCTAAGCGTGGAAGCCTTCTCGCAGGCGATAACGCCCTCGCCCACCGAAACCGGCGTGTTAGGCACCGTCGAGATATGAGCGACACCTGGCAGGACCTGTTCCCACTTTGCGCTATCCCAAGTCCAGGCAACCGAAAGGACGACCTTGTCGGCAAGCGCATCCTTGAGTGGAGCGAAGACCTTCTCAATCATGTACGGCTTGACCGCCGCAACCACGATATCGGACGCGGCAACAACCTCCGCCGCATCGTGGCAGGCAGCCATGCCCCGCGCCTCGCAACGCTCAACCAGAGCATCGTAGCGGCCTGCGCAGGCGCACATGTCGCCCGCGGCCACGCCGGCGGCAATCCAGCCATCGGCCATAGCGCTCGCCATATTGCCAAAACCGACAAATCCGATCTTCATATCACACAGTCCTCTCAGATGCGTTCCTCAAAACGAAAGTCATTGTCCCACGCCATTGTTTCGTATTGCCGACCTACTTGTGATACGGCTCGCCACGGCTAATCTTGCAGGCGCGGTAGATCTGCTCCAGCAGCACCACGCGCGCCAGGTTATGCGGCAAGGTAATGCGTCCAAAGCTGAGCATCTCGTCGGCATGGGCGCGCACGGCATCGCTCACGCCGTCCGATCCGCCGATTACAAAAGCGATATCGCTGTTGCCTCGCAGCATGAGGTCATCGAGATGGGTCGAGAACTCCTCGCTCGAACGCTCCTTGCCCTCGATAGCCAGCAGAATCACATGTGCCCGCGGTGGCAGGGCAGCAAGAATCGCCACGCCCTCTTTGTTACGCGCGGCATCCACACCGCCCGCCTTGGCCGGATCAATATCGGCAACCTCGCGCATATCTACCTTGGCATAGGCGCCTAGGCGTTTGGTGTATTCGGCGCACGCGTCCTTCCAAAAGCGCTCTTTGAGCTTACCAACGCAAACAACGGTATATTTCACGCGCGTCTACTCCTTCGACTCGTTCTGAACTTTGCCGGCGGTCAACATCTGCTCGAACATCGAGGCCGACTGTGAGAAATCGCTCGGCAGCACGACCGTCGAGGTTTTGCCCGTGCGAGCGAACTCCGTCATCATCTCGGACCACTGCGTAAACATGAACAGCTGGTTGGCCTCGTCATTGCCGACACCCGTCTCCTGGATAATCTCGAGCGAGTCCTTGATGCCCAGCGCGATGGCTTTGCGCTGGTTGGCGATGCCCTCGCCCGCCTTTTCCATTGCCTCAGCCTCGGCGGTCGCCTCGGTAACGCGCTTGATGCGATCGGCCTCGGCGAGCTCCTGTGCCGCAGCGCGCTTGCGCTGGGCGGCGTTGATGTCGTTCATGGAGTTCTCGACCTCGGTCGGCAGTGCGATTTTGGTGATGAGCGTCGACACGAGGGTGAAGCCGTAGGCGGCCATCTGCTCGGAAACGGTAGCGTTGACATCCTTGGCGATGTCATCCTTCTTGGCAAAGACCTCATCGAGTGTGTAGACGGGAATCGAAGAGCGTAGGGCGTCGGTGATGAAGTCACGCATCTGGTCGACGGGCTCCTGCAGCATGTAGTAGCTCTTGTAGATGCCCGAATCCGCCGGGCCAGCACCCATGTCATAGCTCACGTGGTACTGAGCAGAGACCTCAAGGCCGATGGTCACGTTGTCCTGGGTCTTAACGTCGATGCCAAAACCGTTTTTCATGGTGCGCAGACTCACCGTGGCGGCCTTGCGGTCGATCACGGGCACCTTCATGTGGAAGCCCGCGTTGACGATGCGGTTAAACTTGCCCAGACGCTCGATGATCACGGCATGCTGCTGTTCAACGACATAGCAGGCGTTGGGAAGCAACAGCAACAGGATGATGATGGGAATCAAAAGGCTGGTAAGGGCGGCGATGATACCGGACAACAGCATGGTCTCTCCTCTGATAGGCACACGTTGGCATTAGGATACCCGCACGAAGCAGCCACGTGACACCAACAGGAGGCCCATAACAAAAAAGCCCCCATTGCTGGGAGCTCTTTCATTTAATGGTGCGGGCGAAAGGACGTCCGCGTATCCGCTTCGCGGATCCGCACCGGCTTCGGCCGCCTGCCGGCGTCCTCGCCAGCTCGCTAAAAACGCTCCGCGTTTTCTTTACGCTCGCTCCTTCGCAGGTTCAAGTCCCCGCGATGGGCCCATAACAAAAAAGCCCCCATTGCTGGGAGCTCTTTCAATCAATGGTGCGGGCGAAAGGACTTGAACCTTCATGGGGTTGCCCCCATACGGACCTGAACCGTACGCGTCTGCCAATTCCGCCACGCCCGCGTGCAGGAATTAGAATAACGGAGCGCCACCACGAACGCAAGAACTATTTTTGAAAAAGTTTGCAGGCATTCTCCCAAGCGGCTTGCGCGATTGTTTCGGCGTCCTCACCAGTGCGATCGACACGGTCGTTAACCAGCGCGTTTGCCGTAATGGAGATCATTGCGGGCTCACATTCAAGACCGCGGATGGGCTCCGGAGCCATATACGGGCAATCCGTCTCGAACAGAATTCGATCGAGTGGGGTTGCCGCAAATGCCTCGCGCACGTCGTCGTTGCGCTTAAAGGTGGCCGCACCACCATATGCGATATAGCAGCCCAGCTCCACAAAGCGCTCCATCGTGGCGCGGTCCTCGCCAAAACAGTGCAGCACACAACCGGCCTGGGGCACACCCACCTCGCGCAGTACGTTGTACGCATCCATATGCGAGGTGCGCTCCCCATCCGAGTCCTCGTGCCGCAGGTGTAGCTCCACCGGCACATTGCGGCGCACGGCAACTTCGAGCTGACGTGCCATGCAGTCAATCTGCACGCTATGGGGCGCCGGCGCGATGTCATCGTCGTAATCCATGTGGTAGTCCAGACCGATCTCGCCGATACCGGCGCACAAAGGGTCATCGAGTGCGGCAACGACCTGTGCGTGAACGTCGTCGGTATAGTCCGGCGCGCCATACGGATGCACGCCGGCAAGATACTTGATCTGCGGGATATCCTGCATCGGCAGAATTTCGCGCACGAGCCAGTCGCTATAGTCCGTCACGCTGCGTTTGTCAGCGATGGGGTCGAACATCGTCACCAACAGGTCGACACCCGCAGCTTTGGCGCGCACGAGCGTCTCGGGCACTTCTTTGCCCCAAAACGAAAGCAGATGCGCATGCGTGTCGGCAAGCGGTGCCAAGGGCACGGGGCAGGCGACCGTCTTCTTTTTCTTGGTAAACGTCACGCGTGCGGCATTAGGCATCATGGATTAGCTCCTGGGCCAGGCGGACAAAGTCGGCAACATCAAGCGTCTCGGCGCGCGTAGTGGGCGCGATACCGCAAGCCTCAAAGGCGGCATCGAGTACGTCCTTGGCAAAGCCGTTGGCGCTCATGGAGTTGCGAATGGTTTTGCGGCGCTGGGCAAACGCAGCGTCGATCACACGAGCCACGAACTCGCGATCGAGCCCCTCGGGCACCACGCCGTCAACACGGTCGATACGCACGACGGCCGAGTCCACGTGCGGCGCCGGCATAAAGCAACGCGGCGGCACCTCAAAGCGACCCGTCACCTGCGCATACAGGCCGAGCTTTGCCGTATAGCCGCCATAGGTCTTGTTGCCCGGCACTGCGGCAATGCGATCGGCAACCTCCTTTTGCACCATGACGACGGCACGCTTGAGCGCCGGCATCGTCTGGAAGAACTGCAGGATGATCGTCGCCGCCACGTTATAGGGCAGGTTCGCGACAAACACCGTCGGCTCACCGCCCGCAGCCTGCTCAATCTGCTCCGGGCCCACCCTGAGCGCGTCGCCCATGATAAAGCGGAAGTTGGCATAGTCGGCGGCGTGGGCATCGAGCACCGGCTCGAGCTCGGGGTCGGCCTCGATCGACGTGACACACGCCGCCTCCTGCAGCAGCGCAAGTGTGAGCGTACCAACGCCCGGGCCAACCTCGAGCACGTGCTCATCGCCCGTGAGCTCGGCAAGCTCGCAGATACGCTCGATCACATGATTGTCGATTAGAAAGTTCTGGCCCAGGCGATGCTTGGTCGCAAGGCCAAACTCCTCCAGCAGCTCCCTGGTGGCCGTGGGGTTTGCCAAAGGCGAAGTTGTCATAGTTGCCTCCTTAGCATGATGGCGGCGTCTTGAAACAAAAGGGCATGGACCGTGGTGGCCATGCCCTTACAGCTAAACAGCAAATTGCCGATATGGCGCTCGCGCGGTCTCTACGCCAGACGCGGGAACAGCGGATCGCCCTTCTCGACGGGCTGACCGCCGGCAAGCAGGCCCCAAGCGCAAATGCCCTTGAGGTCGTCGCTCGCGGCCTCGTCCTCGCAGGACAGGCGGCGCAGAGCCTCGGCAGAAGTCTGGGGCATGAGCGGCATCAGCAGGTGAGCGGCAATGCGGATGGCCTCGAGCAGGTTGTAGATCACAAACGCCAGCTCGTCAGCCTTGGCCTCGTCCTTGGCAAGTGCCCAAGGCTCGGAGTCCTCGATGTAGTGGTTGGCGGCGTGGATGAGCTCCATGACCTCGTCCTTGGCTCCACCGTAATCGAGCACGTCCATCTTGGCCATGTAGCGCTCGACCAGGCCATCGGCGATCTTTGCCAACGGGTTGTCGAACGCATCGAACGATGCGGGCTTGGCGGGCGCGCAACCGTCAAAGTACTTGCCGCTCATGTTGAGCGAACGCGAGATAAGGTTGCCCCAGCTGTTGGCCAGGTCGGCGTTGTAGACCTGCTCCATGCGGTCGAAGCTGATGGCACCGTCGGTGCCGGGGACGACGTCGGTCATAAAGTAGTAGCGATAGCCCTCGACACCCAGCATGTCGATAACGTCCTGCGGAGCGATGGCGTTGCCGCGGCTCTTGGACATCTTCTCGGCCTTGCCAGTCTCGGCATTGCGCACGGTCAGGAAGCCATGGGCAAAGACGTGCTCGGGCAGGGCCTCGCCAATGGCCATGAGCATGGCCGGCCAAATGACGCAGTGGAAACGGATGATGTCCTTGCCCACGATGTGGAACTGCGCGGGCCAGCGATAGGCCAGCTCGGCACGGGCCTCGTCGGTATCGACACCGTAGCCGACAGCCGTCATATAGTTGAGCAGCGCGTCGAACCACACATAGGTCACGTGGCCCTCGTCAAACGGAACCTGGATGCCCCAGTCAAAGCTCGTACGGCTCACGGAAAGGTCGTTGAGGCCGCCCTCGACAAAGCTGCGCACCTCGTTCATACGGAACGCGGGCTCGACAAAGTCGGGGTGCTCGTCATAGAGCTTGAGCAGCTTGTCCTGGAAGGCGGAAAGCTTAAAGAAGTAGGACTCCTCCTGCACGCGCTCGAGCGGACGGTGGCAGTCGGGGCACAGGTGCTGGCCGACGCTGCCGTACTCCTCGTCACCCTTCTGGACCTGCGTATCGGTGAAGTAGGTCTCGTCAGGCACGCAATACCAGCCGTCGTAGCTGCCCTTATACAGGTAGCCGGACTCCTTCATGCGCTCCCACAAGTACTGCACGGCATGATGCTGGCGCGGCTCGGTGGTGCGGATGAAGTCGTCGTTGGAGATCTCGAGCTTGCTCCAAAGCTCCTTGAAGTGCGGAGCCTGGCTGTCGGTCCACTCCTGCGGCGTCATGCCATGCTTGGCTGCGGCCTCGGCGACCTTCTCGCCGTGCTCGTCCATGCCGGTCAGGAACTTGACGTTATAGCCGGCGGAGCGACGATAGCGAGCCTGAACGTCGGCGATGATGGTGGAATAAGCCGTGCCCAGGTGCGGATCGGCGTTGACGTAGTAGATGGGCGTCGTGATAAAGAACGAAGGCTTGCTTTGATCCATGGGGTTTGTCCTCCAGAAAAACGTTGCATACAGGGGATGATTCTAGCGCAAGGGCTGGATATCCTCCATCTATTGCATATCGAGCACCATGGCATAGACATCGCGCTTGCGGCGCGAATACTTCTGAGACAGGCGCTTGGCCACCGCAGACGCGGGCTCTCCCTCCTCGAGCGCGGCGCGGATATCCTCGCGCAGAGCCTCGTCGGGATCCGCTGCCGCGGCGCCAACCGGCACGATACCGGCCTCCTCGTCCTCGCTCGGCGGCGCGATGACCAGTGCAATCTCGCCCTTTACCTCGCCACGAGCACGCAGCTCCTCGGCGAGCTGGACAGCTGGCCCGCGCAAGACCTCCTCGTGCAGCTTGGTGAGTTCGCGGCAGACGGCGACACCGCGCTGGGGAAAGACCTCGGCCACGGCCTCGAGCGTCGCGACGATGCGATGTGGAGACTCGTAGAAGATGAGCGCGCCGGGGACGACGGCAAGGCGCTGCAGTCGGCGCACGCGGTCGCCGTGCTTGCGACCCAAAAAGCCTTCGAAGAAGAAATGCTCGCAGGGAATACCGGACGATACGAGCGCCGTGACGCAAGCAGAGGGACCGGGAATAACCTCGACAGGCACATCCGCCTCGCGCGCCGCCTCAACCAAAGCCTGGCCGGGATCAGACACACTCGGCATACCGGCGTCCGAGGCAAAGGCGAGGGTCTCCCCCGCCAGCAGGCGGTCGACCAGGCCGGCTGCGCGACTTGCGATCACGTTCTCGTCGCAACGAACGAGCGGCTTGGAGATGCCTAGGTGCATCAGCAACTTTGAGGTCACACGCGTGTCCTCGCAGCAGATGGCATCGGCGGCGGCAAATGCCTCGCCGACGCGCGGGGACAGGTCGCCCAGATTACCGATGGGCGTACCGACCACATAAAGTTTGCCCGTGCGGGCGCTGTTTTGCGTCATATCAACCTATTCAATCATGCCGCGCTCGAGCGTGCCGAGTGCCGCGCGAGCGTCCCATGCTGCAATACGCTTCTCGGTCTTCCACGTTTGGAAGAACCAGCCAGCCGCCGGCGCAAACGATGCCAGCTGGTTGGCGATGAACACGCGCTCGTAGGCATTGCGGCCCTCGGGCGTAACCGACGAGTTGGCGAAGATCGCCGCGCCCGACCATTCGCCCACCAAAACGGGGAATCCGGCCGAGATTGCCTCCTTGAGCTCACGCTTGTTGCGCGAAATCGCCGTCGTCAGACCGCGGGGGCTCGTGATGTCGAGCGCATACTCGTCGCGGTAATGGTACAGGTGAAGGTCCATGTAGACGTTCTTATACTTGGCGCCGCGCATAAAGTGCTTCCACTCGCCAGGGTGTCCCGAAGAGGAAAAGACGACGATCTTGTCCTCGGGCATATACGAACGAACGAGCTCGTACGCGTCACGATAGAAGTTGCGCAGGTAGTGCGCCGGAATACCGTCCGTCATGGTAAAGAGGCTCTTGCGTACGCTCATCTGCGGCGTATCCAACAGCTCGATGCCCAGCAGGCTCTCGGCCTCACCATAGCGATCGGCCAGGCGCTCGAGCACATCGAGCGCAACGTGACGGCCATTGGTGGACGAATGCCACTCAGCGACGACTTCCGGCGTCGTGGGCGAATCGTTGGAATCGCCCTGACCGCCGGGTACCGTCGCCAGATCGAGCAGTACGCGGATGTTGTACTTGGCGGCCCACTCAATAGCACGGTCGATATAATCGACGACCGAGATGTAGGAAGCGTCGGACTCCTGCGAGCCAAAGGCATACCACGGCACCGGCAGGCGCACGGCGTTGAGACCGATCTGCGCCATACGACGAAAATCGTCCTCGCTCACAAACGTCTCGTAATGGCGACGCATGCGCTCGTTATAGGCAGCGGTGCCCATAGCCTCCTGCAGCTCGGCTGCATTGGATGCTCCGGTCGCTGCATAGAGCGACGGGGTCACCCAGGGCTCGGGAATAAACCAGCCAGAGAGATTAACGCCGAGAATCCTCTCCATCACGGCCCCCTTCGAATCGCGCAGGTCGAACCTGCATCGTATTGCATAGGAAAAGTATCGTTTTGAGTATACCCGCGCGTGCGGACAGGCGACCGAACGGTCTACAAAGTGGCGCAAAAGTGGGAGGAATGTCCGGGCAGACGGAATCCGCGCATCCCGCTTTGAGGCTTTATTCCGGGATGCAGTTTCCGCAGGAGCCCTCGGTAAAAGAAAAGGACCCCTTTGCAGAGGTCCTAGTCAATTCAAGGTGGCGGGGAAGGGAATCGAACCCCTGACACGAGGATTTTCAGTCCTCTGCTCTACCAACTGAGCTACCCAGCCATTTGAGGTGTGCCTTGTTTCAAGGCT
>CALJNY010000152.1 GCA_937981515.1 uncultured Collinsella sp.
AAGGTTTCCAGTATTCAATTTGCCCGATTCGCTATAGCATCGGTGCCATTCTGTTCACGCGCGATGCATGGAATGAGTTTGGACATTTCCCGTTGACCTTTGTCGGAGGTCCATATGGCCTTGGAGACGATGAGGAGCATATTTGCAACTATGCATGCTTTACTGGGCGAGTGATGGTTGTAAATGAAAACATTGTTGTGGGCCATCTTGGTTACGGTGGCGCACAAACAAAGACTATGGTTGAGTACCACGCCAATCATCGCGATCAATTTAAACTTAAGGCGTAGCCGGGGGATATATGTCTAAACCCAACATCAAAATTCTAGTTTCGTGTCATAAGCCCGTCTGCATTCCTTGTTCCGACCTATATCTACCTGTTCATGTCGGCTCTTTGGGTAAGGAGACTATTCCTGGATGCCAGCGCGATGATTGCGGCGACAATATCTCCGATCGGAATTTCACTTTTTGTGAAATGAGTGGTCAGTATTGGGCTTGGAAAAACTTAGAGGCAGATTATGTTGGCCAATGCCATTACCGCCGTTTTTTCAATTTTGATGAGAAGAAATATGAGTCGAACGATCATGCTCAGATTGAGGATGACTGTTTGTCTCCACTGTCAATTAAAAAGTATCAGCTAGCAAACGAGTCTTTGATTAGGGACTGTGTCGAGAAGGTCGACCTTGTACGCGCTCCTTATTGGGACGTGAGGGGAGTTCCCACCCCTTGCGGCCCTAAAAAAACTATAAGGGACCACATGTGTGCTTATGGCCTTGTTACTCAAGCCGAGCTAGACCATATGGTTGATATTTGCAAGATTGTTCAGCCTGATTATGTAGACGAGCTTGTCGCATATCTTAACGGTTCCAAGTATCTGGGCTATAACTGCTTCGTGATGAAGAAGGCCCTCTTCGATGAACTCTGTGCATTTGAGTTTTCGATTCTTCAGCAGTTTGACTCTGAATATGACTATGAGAACAAAACGACTACTCACAAACGTATTTGTGGCTATTTGGGCGAGATCCTATACAGCGTATTCGTTTCTCATATCTCTAAGAGGGGGATTAAAATCTCGGAGCGCCCGCTTGTTTTCTTTGAAGAGACGCCTGCTCCGTTTAATGCTGCTGCCGTCGATAACCAAACGGTTGATATCGTATGGCGCTATGTGGAATCGACGCCTATTAAATTTGCCGTCGCGCTTGAGAGCTTAATTCGTCAGCTTGACGCGACCAGAAAGTATCGTTTGCTTTTAATTCATAATTGTCAGTTTAACTTTACCAATTGCCTTAACATACTCGAGGCTATTCCGGAGAATCTGGAAATCAGACAAGCAACTTTCCCGGTAGTTGGAGCCAACGACCTCTTTGGTTCTATGGATGCTACCGAAGCGCATATTGTTCTGCCTTTTATGCTGCCTCGCATAATGAATGCCGACTTGATGAGACTCCATCGAGTTCTTTGGGTTGAGGGGTGTGCTTTCTTTAAAAAAGACCCAGCCGAGATTATTAATGGCGTAGAAGATTCACTCGCTGCTGTAAAGAGCGTTTTCCTCGAGAAAGAGCTTAATAAGCCTGTTTCGTCTCGTTTGCATGACTCATATCTTGCCGCTGCAGGTGGTTGGGAGATGAGCGAGGCGTCCGCTCTTATAGTTGATTTGTCTCAGCTTTCTATTATCTGTCCTGAGCCATATGAGTTGTACTGTGCCTGTGCATCTGAGCTTGGCATCGATCCAAGAGGCGATTTGGCTAAAGAGTTTCAAAAATATCAGTCGCATAAAAAGAAACCGGGCAGCGCTAAAGATGCTTTCTGCTTCCCGCTAAGCGTATTTGCGGTTCGAAGCCTTATGATGCGCAAACTAAATTTCAGCCTTATCCCGAATTCGAGCAGTATGCCCGTGGCGTCCTTTGAAGAAGTTGGCATGTGGGCCAACGAGTGCACGGCAAAGGAGTATAAGGCCTCCGATGAGAGCGGATTGTTGCTCTATTCATCGGATACGACTCCATTCTCTGAACCGGCGAATGCGCTTTGTCGTGATTATTGGCGTTTGGCCAGGTGTATGGATGCATATGAGTCGCTTTTAGTTATGCTTGCGGAATACCGACCGCTTGGATTAAAACAGACTTTGTTTCCAGTTGGGACAAAGCGACATAAAGTTATATTTAAGATGGTTTCCCTGATTAGGCGTTTTCGATAGCTTAAATAGTCTATTCAAGCGCTCGTCACAGAGTGACCGTCATAGTAGATTCGACCGTGCTATTGCAGGGACAATTACACTGTCGTGATAATGAAGTTTAAACACATTTAATGGATTGGTGTTTTGAGTCGAACGCCAATCCATTGATGGCAGCGCCCTATAACTCTTGGTTCTCTAATGCGCGGAGTTGCTCTTTGCTGACATGTTCGCAGTGTGTAGTTATGTCCATTGGAACACGATAGATGTCTCCATCTACATCTTCGGTAAACTTTCTAAGATTTTTTGGCGCCTGGCAAGAAATCCGTTCAAATGAAATTGCCTGCGTCGGAAACACTTCTCGCTTTTGACAAGCCCATTTGTAATCAGATAAATAGTAGATGTTTTCAATGCCCCACAGCATGCCATTAGTTATTTGGTCATCAATTATTCCCTGGCTCATTTCGATTAAGCGATATTTTGCAAACGTTTCTTCTATCTGATTAGCCAGCGGATCAGATGCTGGAATGAATTCCTTTTCTTTCCATTCACTGTAATATGAAGCGGTTTTCATCTCAGCTATCATTTTCATTCTTAGTTCTAGCTGTTTTTCAAACGTCTTTTTATCGGCGTTGCCGCTCTCTTCAAATATGAACAAGTCTAAAAAGCAGGGATTATTAATGTCTGCGTACATAAAACGAACTTGCTTACAGAAGTTCCAGACATCGTAAACGATGGAGATCCGATACCGTTCGTCATAGCCGACAATTTCGATTAGTTTGTCAATTTCCGACCTCATCATGCCGAGATCGCTATCGTCATCCCAAGGAATAAAGCCCTGGTGACGGATTGCTCCAAGGAGCGTTCCGAATGCAATCCAGTATTGAAGACCGTTGTCTTTACATAATGAGTCAAACTCTCCAAGCAGCTTTGCACATCCAAGCTGCATGGCCCTGAGCCCGCCGTTGGCTTTCGGAAGCGAAGTGAAAAATCGCTTCTTTGCGTCTTGCAGATCTTCGTTGTCGTTTCGGTAAAGCTGCCAAAGCATCGTTTCGATTCTCATCGAAACGCCGTCGTTATCACTTTTAAGCCATTCGGCCCTAAAATTCAGGTTGTCGTTAATACCGTTATCAGCCTGCTCGATCCTCGCATTGATGGATCGGTTGAGTTCATAGAGTTCATGGACATCTGAGCGAAGATCTCTAATTGCTCGCTTTGATGCGGGAAGATGGTCGGCGATACGTGACAGGATGCTCATTCTGTATCCTTCGTGTTGAGAATAGAGTTCTGTTTAATATAGCCTACGTAGTTCGATGGTTTTGCGACGACTGATGAAAACTAGATGAGTGGAACACGGCCCCCTTTAAGCGGTGGATAGCATGATTAAATGCTAAATAAAATATGTATACCACCCTTTAATTTGTGGCATTGCTAGTGGTTGCACTCTGTTTTGCTATACACCTGCAGTTCCCATTGTTTTTTCTCAATTTTTGCTACGGAGTCGAGGATGAGGCCGGTTGCCAGGCTCATCCCGCACAGAAACATGAATGAGGCCGCGAGCATGGCTGTGGGGAAGCGGGGGACTAAGCCGGTTTGGAAGTACTCCGCAACAATTGGGATTCCGAGAGCGAGACCTATGATGGCAAAGATGAATGCAATAAGACTAAAGAACTTGAGCGGACGATAGTCTTTAAAGAGCGTTCCGATCATTGCGATGACCTTGATGCAGTCGCTGATCGTATTGAGTTTGGATTCAGAGCCCTCAGGTCGATCGCGATACTCCACCGGCACGTCTTTAATACGCCAGCGGTGGTCGACGGCATGTATGGAGAGCTCGGTTTCGATCTGGAAGCCCTCGCTCAGAACGGGGAAGGTCTTGACGAAGGGCTTGCTCATGGCTCGGTAGCCGGTCATGACGTCGTCGAAGCTGTAGCCGT
>CALJNY010000153.1 GCA_937981515.1 uncultured Collinsella sp.
CGGGCAGTATGGGGTCGATCTGGCCCTGACGGGGCATGGAGGGGATGTTTGCCGCGCGGCGCTGGGAAAGACCGAGGCAGATGGTCAGGCATCGGAGCCGACGCCTGACGAGGCGCTCGGCATCTATCTGGCGGCGGTGAGCGTCTCCAATACAAAGCTCGCGCGGTATATGGCCTCAATTATCGAGCATGCGGGCGAGCAAGCGATTTGCGAGCTCGATCCCGTGTCGTGGAAGGTGGCGCACGCGTTTACGGCCGCCTGTTATGGAGATAGTGGTCTGGGGCTTCCGGCAAGCCATGCAGCGTTGGAAAGTGAGGCGTCTTGTGCCGCACTCGACATGCTGTCCGCACATATCGAGATAAAACATGGGCTGACCGAGCGGGCGAAGGGTGGTGAGATCCTCGCGGGACTCAAAACGGATAAGGTCTACGATTGTGAGCTCGATATCGCGGGGACGTTTGTGCGGGCGGACCGCATGTTGACGGAGCTATTTGATGGGTCGTATGCAGGGACTGACGAGCGTGATGACGAGATGGCCCTGACGCTCGAGGCACTCGAAGCGCGTGGCATCCGAGCACTCGCCATCTGGGTGCGCATGGTATTATCGGCGCGGCGCCTGCTTGCCGGCATGCCGGTGACCGACGAGCAGGCATTCAATGAGCTCGACCGTTTTGCCGTGCGCGTGCGTGACAATCAAGTCCAGTTGTTTGGCTTGATACTGGAAGGCTGGCAGTCGCTGGCTGAGGGGCGTCCGGTCAATGCCAAATTCCGTGCGGTGCAGGTGCTCAGGCTTGCCGAGGAATCGATTGGATACATACGCGACAACGCACTGCTGCTAGAGCGCGCGGCGTACTTACGCAATACATCGATGGTATCGGTGCGCGAAGAGGCAGAGCTGCTCGATTTGAGTCGGACGCAGGTCGGTGGTGCCGAGGCATGGATGGTGGCGCTGCATTTGGCCTCCGCGGGCCGCGATAGCGACCTTGCAGCCTGGATGTCCATGAACCGCCTAGGGATTTTGGATCCGTCGTATCGGCTGTTTGCGCGTCTTGCGATGCATTGTCTGGGTGAGCCGGCTGCTAGAATTCGAAAGAAGCTCCCGGTGCGCGAGCTGTCGCGGTATTCGCTGCGTGACGACTTTGAGGGCGAAGGCGAGCGTCTGTTCCAGGCCGGCGATGCCGAGGGTGTCGATGTGATTGGCCATATCGAGATCCGCATGTTTGGGGCGTTTCGCGCCGAGCGCGACGGGTTTCCCATCACGGATAAGATGTGGCGCCGCAAGAAAGCGGCGACGCTTGCCGAGCGGCTTGCGCTGGGCATGGATGCACTGGTCGACCGCGAGACGCTGGCCATGGAGCTGTGGCCCCATGCCGAGTTCAATAGCGCCCGTAACAATCTGTACTCGACAATATCGCGCCTGCGTTCGGCCTTGGGGCCGACACCGGATGGCAAGTCGTGTGTGCTGATTCAAAACGAGTGCATTGGGCTTAACGGCGATTACGTCAAGACCGACGTGCGGTTGTTTGATCAGATAAGCCGCGAAGTTTTGGGAAATCGCACGGGTGCGCGCGGACCCCATCTGATCGAGCTGTGCCTTAAGATCGAGCAGCTCTATGCCGGCCCGTTGTATGTTCCCAATGGCTGTAATCCCACCTACTTTTTGCGTATGCGGCGCATTATGGAATCGAAGTATATCGACTGCATGATTCGGGGCGCGAATGCCGCCCTAGAAGAAAACGACCTGCAGTCGGCGGTATGGCTGGTGGAGTCGGGGTTGCGGCAAGAGACGGCGCGCGAGGACATGGTGCGTTGCGCTATGCGCGTCTACGGTGCGGCAGGGCGACGACGTGATATCGTCGAGCTGTACAGTGGGCATATGCATCACCTGAGGGAGCAGGTCAATGGCGTGCCCGAGCCCGAGACGCGGCGTCTGTACGAGCGCTTGGTGGAGGGCAGGCTTAACCGCGTGCTCGTCGAGCGATAAAAAAGAGCGTCCGAATTGCTCGGACGCTCGCAAGCTTGATGTATGTTGGCTCGCCGGATCGTTGGCTCTTAGACGAGCTTAATCTTCTCGATGTCCTTGCGCGAGGACTCGCGATACAGCGAGAACTTGCGGCCGATAACCTGGACGACCTCGGCATGGCAGCGATCGGCGAGCTCTTCGGCGGCCTCGCGGGCGGAAAGGCTGGAACCATCGAGTACGGAGCACTTAACGAGCTCGTGCTTCTCCAGGTAGGCGACCGTCTGTTCGACGGTGCCCTCGTTGATGTCGGACTTGCCGATGATGATGGCGGGGTTGAGGTGATGGGCCATGCTGCGAAGCTGCTTGACCTGGGCTCCTGTCAGTGCCATGGGTTCTCGCTTTCTATGTTATGGGGCGCCCCACGATGGGGCCTTAATCTACGTGAGCTGTCCCACGATAGCGCAGGAACGGCGCGGTGTGGGGCGTGTTTGCCCAGTTCAAAAAGAATGCGGATGCCGAGCGGGAGAACAGCGCGGGTTACAGGCGGACGTGTACGGCGGCCGAAAGCGGTCTATGGACGGCCCGAAGAGACCGGCTCCCATGCAATAAACGCCCAACGGACTTTGCGGACGTGGTCGAGCATGTAGCGCCCCTGCGGCACGCCCTTGGACCCCGGCTCGCCGGCATGGGGATTCTCAATCATATGCTGAGCGACGTAGTCGCGCAGACGGTCGATCTTATCCTCGTTACCGTGCTCGAGCATGCGGGAGAAGTCCGCCACGCCCGCCTCAAGGCTGTCGAAGGTATCGCGACGAGGCGATTCAAAGTACGTAACCTGCGGCAGGGCACCCATCTGAATGAGGATATTAAAGGCATACACAAAGCCATTACCGCAGGTAACCGAGGCACCGATGGCGTTCATCAGGTGCAGGTCATAGCGCGGGCTGGAGTTAGCGACCATCGTGACAGCACAACGCCGACGAGCCGTACGATCAAGCTTGGCAAGCGCGCCTTTTAGGTTGGTCGTGGTGACAGAGCGACTGGCAAAGGCAACATCTACCGCTTTCGCGACCGGTCCAACCAAATCCCAGTCATCATCCCAAGCAAGCTCAAGCGGTGTAATGCGATCCTCGAGCCCATAGTACTCAATGCCAGCATCAAGCGTGCCCAACATGGCAGGGGAAAAATCAGCGGCAATCATGGGATGTCCAGCCTGAGCAAGCGGAATAGCAATCGACCCAGCCCCACATCCCATATCCAGTACCGATTCACCAGGCTTTAACGCCAAAAGCTTTATAAAATCCCGGGCATACGGAGCAGTTTCAAGCGGCCGAAAATGTCGAGCCCGCTTATCCCACTCAAAAGAATCATCAGCCCGCCGCCGAGCAGCTTGCAAGCGCATCCATTCGCCATTCCAATCCGCAGAAAGTAGCTCAGAACGAATCAAATCATCAGCCACGGGCCAACCTCCTAGCAACAAAAAGGCGACTCCTCCCAAAAGAAGAGCAGCAACCAGCATATATC
>CALJNY010000154.1 GCA_937981515.1 uncultured Collinsella sp.
GACCTCATCACCGTCCCGGGTATCATCAACCTGGACTTCGCCGATGTTAAGACCATCATGAAGCAGGCCGGTACCGCCATGATGGGTATCGGTACCGCTTCTGGGGACACCCGTGCCGTCGACGCTGCTCAGCAGGCTATCTCCAGTCCGCTGCTCGAGAGCTCCATCGATGGCGCCACGCGCGTCCTGCTTTCCATCGCCGGCTCCAAGGACCTGGGCATCCAGGAGATCAGCGACGCCGCCGACGTTGTCGCCAATGCCGTCGACCCCGAGGCCAACATCATCTTCGGTACCGTTGTCGACGAGTCCCTGGGCGACCAGGTGCGCATCACCGTTATCGCCACGGGCTTCTCCGACTCCAACGTCAACCGTCAGGACGAGCTCTTTGCCGCCCAGCAGTCCCAGAGCAAGGCCGCTGCTTCTGCTGAGCCGCAGCGCACCGCTCCGGCTGCCAGCCCTGCTCAGGCTGCCCCGACTCGCAACGTTGGCGGTACCGAGCTTCCCAACTTTGGTAACGATCAGTTTGAGCTTCCCGATTTCCTCAAGCGCGGCAGCTTCTAAGTCGTTCTTCGCATTGTTTTGCACAGGGGCGCGTCCGTATGGATGCGCCCTTTTTTTTCTCGTTTGTAAACGAAAGCCTCCAATCTCCTTACGTTCCCTTTACGTTTGGTCCCTACTGCTGCGGGTATCCTTTTAAAGAAGTATGACAGCCGTATAAAAGCAGGCTGCGCGGCGATGCCGCGATACTTGTGTTATTAGGAGGCTTTAGTATGGCAGCACGTGCGGACAACGTTTCGCGTGTCGACCATGATGGAGTTACGTTGGTGGAGGGTTCGACGACCGATGTTCGTTTTGCCTTTACCGAGCGCACCGGTGGTGTTTCCGAAGATGCGTACTCCTCACTCAATCTGGGCTCGCATGTAGGCGATGACCCCTTTGCCGTTCAAGAAAATCGTCGTCGAGCGCTCGAAGCCATGGGCGCCGCTGAGTGCGAGCATAATCTGCTCGTGCCCAATCAAGTACATGGTGACCACGTCGTGACGGTGACCTCGAACGGTGCCGATGATCTCGAGAACATTCGTGAGCAGATTGCCGAGGGCTGTGATGCCCTCGTCTGTACGGCCCATGAGGTGCCCGTGATGCTCTGCTTTGCCGATTGTGTTCCCGTGGTGCTGGTGGCTCCCGGCGGCTTTGCCGTGATGCATTCTGGCTGGAAGGGCACGATTGCGCGTATTTCCGCCAAAGCCTGCCAGGCGCTTTGTGAGGCGGCTGACTGCACGCCGGAGGACATCTCTGCCTATATTGGGCCCCATATCCTGGGCGACGAGTATGAGGTGTCCCAAGAACTTATGGATCGCTTTGCCGCCGAGTTCTCGTGCATCGATGCTACTGCTTCTCGCATGCTCGATCTTTCCGCCGCCATTCGCGAGGCGCTGGTGGATGCCGGTGTCGATGTGAACGGCATTGTGGACACCAAACTTTCCACCGTTCGTCAGAACGACCGCTTTTATTCCTACCGCAACGAGGGCGGCACCTGTGGGCGCCATGCTGCGATCGGCGTGATGCTATGAGAAAGATCGCATCGGTCCTGAGTGCAGCAGTGCTCACGCTCACGCTGTGCGCCTGCTCCTCGGGATCTTCTACGTCTTCTATTACCGTGGCCGGCTCGACCACCTGCCTTCCCATTGCCGAGATCGCGGCCGAGGGCTTTAAGGAAGAGACCGGCATCGACGTGCTCGTCTCCGGCCTTGGCTCATCTGCTGGCATCGAAGCTGTTAGCGCCGGCACCGCCGACATCGCTAGTTCGTCTCGTGGCCTCAATGCCGACGAGCAGGATTTGGGCCTGACCCCGATCGTAATCGCACACGACGGCATTGCAGTCATCGTGAACGACGACAACCCGGTCGACAATCTCTCGACCGAGCAGCTCCGCGATATTTACGCCGGCAAGATCACCAACTGGAAAGAAGTCGGCGGAGAGGACCTGAAGATTCAGGTTATCAACCGCGACGAGGCGTCCGGTACGCGCGAGGCCTTCCGCACTATCGTGATGGACGGCACGCCGTTCGATCGCCGCTCGGCTGTTCTTTCGGGTACGGGTCAGGTACGCGATGTCGTGTCCCGCTCGCGTGGCGCTATTGGCTACATCTCGCTGGGTTTTGTCGAGAGCCTCAACGCTAAGACCTCGGTCAAGGCCGTTTCGGTCAACCATGTCGAGGCATCCGAGAAGACGGTCGCAAGTGGCGGCTATCCCATCTCGCGTGACCTCTACTTCTTTGTGAAGGGAACGCCTTCGCAGCAAGCGCAGGATTACATCGACTACGTGACGTCCGAGAAGATGGACAAGCAGATTCGCGAGGCGGGCTTTATTCCCGTCACCAACGACGGAAAGGGGAGTGAGTAGCGTGGAAGCACAGGAAACCCCCCAGATTGAGCAGGAGACTCAGGCGCCCAAAAAGCGTGAGTTGGCGTTGGTGTCGCGCAGCACCTATCTTAAGGAGAAGGCACTGCAGTGGATCTTCTTTGCCTGCGCGTTCTTGGCGGTCGTCACCGTCATCCTGATTTTTGTCTTTACCACGTACTCGGCGCTGCCGGTCTTTACCGACATCGGCCTGGCGGATTTCTTTAGCTTTACGTGGGCGCCCTCTGAGGGTCATTACGGCATTATGTCGCTGCTGGCGGGTTCTGGTCTGGTGACCGTCGGTGCCCTTGCCATGGGCGTGCCGTTGGGTGTGGGCACAGCCGTGTATCTGGTCGAGATCGCCAGTAAGCGCGTGCGCAAGCTCATCAGCCCCGCCGTCGACCTGCTGGCGGGCATCCCCTCCATCATCTACGGCTTCTTCGGCATGATCATCATCCGTCCGTTTATCGCGCAGCTGACCGGCGGTCTTGGCTTTGGCGCGCTGACGGCGTGGTTCGTGCTCGCCATCATGATCGTCCCCACCATCACCACGCTCACCATCGATGCCCTCAATTCCATTCCCATGGGCATTCGCGAGGCATCCTATGCCATGGGTGCCACCAAGTGGCAGACCATCTACAAGGTCGTGCTGCCTGCAGCCAAGTTGGGTATCGTCGATGCGATTGTCTTGGGCATGGGGCGTGCCATCGGCGAGACCATGGCCGTGCTCATGGTCGTTGGCAACGCCCCGGTCATTCCGGATAGCATCTCGAGCCCCATCTCGACGCTCACGAGTCAGATCGCGCTCGACATGAGTTATTCCTCGGGCCTGCACCGCTCGGCTCTGTTTGGCATGGGCGTTGTCCTGTTTATCATCTCCGCTGCACTGGTGGGTATCGTCCGCCTGATTTCCAAGAAGAGGGGGTAGGCTATGTCCGATTCCGTTGACACGACGGTCGATACGACCTCGTCACGCGAGCGCATCAAGCGTGCCCTTTCCCATGGCAAGAAGGGCCGCATCAACAAGGACCTCTCCAACAAGATCATGCTCGGCGTGTTTCGCGCCGCGGCCTATATCACCACGCTGGTGCTGATCGCCATCATCGCCTACGTGGTCATCAACGGCCTGCCGCATATCTCGCTCGACTTTATCTTTGGCTGGCCGCAGGGCGTCAACGCCGAAGGCGGCATTTGGCCCACGATCGTCTCGACCATCTACGTGACGGCGCTCGCCATGCTCATCTGCACGCCGGTTGCCGTCCTGGCTGCAGTCTATCTGGCCGAGTACGCCAAGCAGGGCAAGGTCGTCGACATTATTCGCTATGCTGCCGATGCCTTGGCCTCGGTACCCTCCATCGTTATGGGCCTCTTTGGCTACGCCTTGTTTGTCGAGGCTATGGGTCTGGGCCTTTCGATGGTCTCGGCCGCCTTGGCACTGGCACTTCTGATGCTGCCCATCGTCATGCGTACCACCGAGGAGGCAATCCGCGCCGTTCCGCGCTATATCCGTTGGGGCGCATATGGCCTGGGCGCCACCAAGTGGCAGGTCGTCTCCAAGATCGTGCTTCCTTCTGCCTTTGGCCGCATTGCCACCGGCATTGTCCTTGCCATCGGCCGCGCCATCGGCGAGACCGCCGTGGTGCTCTACACCATGGGTCAGGCCATCAACCTGCCTATTTCGCCGCTCGATTCCGGTCGTCCCATGACCGTTCACCTTTATCTGCTTGCCAATGACGGCATCAACATGAACGCAGCCTATGGCACCGCGCTCTTGTTGATGGTTATCATTTTGGCCTTCAACCTGTTTGCGCGTTATCTGTCGCGCAAGCGCCGCTAGTTAAGGAGTCCCATGTCCGTCTATCAGTCCGCTCCCACGCCGGAGCAAGCGGCCATCACGGCCAAGGATTTCAACTTTTGGTACGGTGACTTTCATGCGCTGACGGGGCTCGACCTCAACATCGCCAAAAACG
>CALJNY010000155.1 GCA_937981515.1 uncultured Collinsella sp.
GCAGATGTATGCCGAGAACAACAACCCCGAGGCTGTGACCGAGACCAACACCAAGGGTACTGACCGCAGCCAGCGTATCGTCGAGTTCTTCGCCACCGAGGGTGAGGGCAGCTTCACGCAGTACGAGGACGACGGCTCCTCCATCGAGAACAAAACGACTGAGGACAATGCCTACGGCACGATCGACAATATCTCTTACGGTGACCATGTGAGTACCGTCTTTAGCTCCAAGGCCACGGGCGGCACCGCAACCTTTACCGCTGCGGCGTCCCAGGGCAGCTATAGTGGTTACGATTCCAACCGTACCACGACCTTTGTGGCCAACGTGTCCGCCAAGCCTGCGAGCGTCATCGCCAAGAATGGCGGCACTGCGCTCAACGTGACCGAGGTCGACTCACAGGAGGCTTTCGACGCCGCGACCCCCGAGGCTGGCCAAGCGGTCTACTTCTACAACGAAAGCCCCAACCTCAACCACTACGGCAGCGATGCGGACAGCACCGAGGCCGAGAAGGGCGAGAGCTTCAACGACACTAAGATCACCACGAACCCCAAGGTCTACGTCAAGTTTGCGAAGACCGATGTCGCTGCAGCGGAGCAGACGCTCGAGCTGGGCGGTTTCGTGAACGCCGACGCCACGCTCGCGGCCGACCGCCTCAACGAGAACCTCTCCGCACCAGCGAACCTTGCTGCCCCCGAGGACGCCACGACTCCCACGAGCATTAAGCTCACCTGGGGAAAGGTCGATGGTGCTACCTCCTACGACCTTAAGGTCGATGGCACCGTGTTCGCCGTGGGCGATGCAGCGGAATTCACGCATACCGATCTTGCCTACAATAGCAAGCACACCTACCAGATCCGTTCGCGCAACGCCGAGGGCTACTCCCGTTGGAGCGATGTGCTCGCGGCGAACTCCGCCCTCGACCCATGGCGGAACGTGCCCGAGGCCGAGAAGATCACCTGGGAGGGCTCGATCTACGGCAGCCATAAGGCCGATCTCGCCTTCGACCATGAGTTCCAGACGAGCGACGGCGGCTTCCACTCCGGCGGCAACGACCTGGGCAAGGCGCTCACCGTCGACTACGGCCGCGCCTACAAGCTCGACAAGCTCGAGTACTATCCGCGTACCGACGCCGGCAACGGCACTGTGACCAAGATGCGCATCGAGACGAGTCTCGACGGTGTCCATTGGACGAGCCAGGAGGTCGATTGGGAGCGCTCCGCCGCCTGCAAAACGGTGACGTTCGACGGCGCCGTGGCCGCACGCTACGTGCGTATGACGCCGCTCGCTTCGGTTGGTAACTTCTTCTCCGCGTCCGAGATCGCCATCTACAAGGCCGATGGTACGGACGGCTTTGCTGTGGGTTCCAACCTCAACAAGGCAACGATCTCCGATGGCGACTTTTCCAACATGAAGAATTATCTGGGTCTCGAGAACCGCGAGCCCGATACCTCGACGTTCGACTCGCAGATTCGCGACCACTTTGCCGATCTCAACGGCAACGGGGTCTATGATGTCTACGACTACTCGTTTACCATGGCGGGGCTTGATGGCGGCACCAAGCAGAAAGGCAAGGTCGCCGGCAAGCTCGCGGTGATTCCGAGCAAGACCGAGGTCGATGCCGGCGATGAGATCACCGTCGATGTCTATGCGGCCGACGCCAAGAACGTCAACGCCCTGGGCGCGCTCGTCAACTTTAAGAGTGACCAGTTTGAGTTTGTGTCCGAGAGCATCTCGCAGGATGGTTCGACCGCCGGCATGGAGAACCTGTCGCGCGAGAAGGTCCAGTTCGCGGACGGCACACAGACCATCAACCTCGCCTTTGCCAACCGCGGCGACGGCAAGCTCTACAACGGCACTGGCGCGGTGGCGAGCTTCAAACTCAAGGCCAAGACGGCCGGCAAGGTTGAACTGCCCTCGACGTCTTGGCTCATCGGTCCGGCGTGCGATGCGCTCGAGTTTACGAGTGACGGTACCGTGACGATGCCGGACGTTCCGCAGCCCACGGTTGCCGAGTACGGTCAGGATGCCTTCAACATCACGATGACCAACGACGAGCTCACGACCGACGACGGTTCCAACGTCGAGAAGCTTATTCAGCAGAAGAGCTATAACGCGCTGTTCGATAACGATGAGGGCGACAACGGCTTTGAGTTCCTGTGGAACTGGAGCGGCAACTGGGACAGCGAGGGCAAGCTTCCGAGTTACGTGAAGCTTCCCACCACGATGACATTTGCCTTTAAGACACCATCGAAGCTCGATGCCGTTGAGGTCGTCAACCGCGACGGCGGTAACGGCACCGTGCAGAAGATCAAGGCCGTCGTGACGTTCGAGGATGGCTCGACCCAGGAGTTCGCGGGTGGGGAGTACGATTCCTTCCAGGCTCGCTACGCCTTTGGCCTCTCTGCCGAGAACAAGGGCAAGAAGGCGACTAAGGTCGAGATCACGCCGCTTGAGGCATCGGGTGACCAGATGCTCACACTGCGCGAGATCAACTTCAACTACACGCAGGGTGTCGAGGCCATCGAGGGTATCGAGCTGGGCAAGAACCAGACCGAGTTCTTTGAGGGCGACGTTACGCTCGTCGACGCTAAGGCCACGCCCGAGAGCGCCGGCTACCCCTATGTGACGGTCGAGAGCTCCGACTCCTCTGTGGTGAGCGTCTCCGCTGTTCAGGCCGGCGATAGCGTGAACTACTACTTGCGTGCCAACAAGGCCGGCAAGGCAACGATCACGGTGGCGTCAGTGCTCGACCCCTCCAAGACCGCATCCTATGAGGTCGAGGTCAAGGCTGGTGTCGACACCTCTGCGCTCATGGCGGCGCTTTCCAAGGCCGCGGGCTACAGCGAGTCCGTCTACACCAAGGATTCTTATGCAGCTCTCACCGCTGCGGTCGAGGCGGCTCAGAAGCTTCTCGACGGCGGCCAGGGCAGCTATAGCAAGAAGGATGTCGCAGACGCTACGACCAAGATCGAAAAGGCAATCGACGGCCTCAAGATGCGCCCCGTTGATGAGAAGAAGCTCATCAACACGCCCGAGAACCGCGAGAACGTCAAGGTGACCGGCTTCTCGAGCGAGGCCGACTATGAGGGCAGCAACGCCGTCAACGCTCTTGACGGCGATGAGCAGACGCTCTGGCACAGCGACTATGCTTATAAGACCGGTATGCCCCAGCACCTGACCGTCGACCTGGGCCGCGACTACGATCTCACCGACGTCACGTTCCTGCCGCGCCAGGACGGCGGCACGAACGGCGATATCTTTGAGGCCGAGGTGCTGGTCTCCGACACCGCCGACGGTTATGAGATGGGCACCGCCGCGTCGATGGGTACGTTTACCTTCGACAACGACGGCCGCGTGCTCACCGACCGTGGCGACTGGAAGCAGATGAGCTTTGGTGCCGCGCGCGGTCGCTACGTGACCGTCAAGGTGCTCCACGCCGGCGGTGGCAGCGTTGACGCCTACTGCAGCATGGCGGAACTCAAGTTCTACGGTGCGGCCGTTCCCGATCCGGTGGCGAAGGACGACCTCACTGCCGCGATTGAAAAGGTTGATGCCGAGGTTGCAGCCGGCGACCTTAAGGCCAGTGACTACACCGAGGCTTCCTGGACCGCGTTCCAGAACGCCTTGGCGAGCGCCCGCGCCATCCTGAGCGACGAGAACGCCACGCAGGACGAGGTCGACCAGGCACTCAAGGCGCTCGAGGATGCCCGTGACGCGCTCGAGAAGACCCCGGTGACCCCGGTCGAGAACCCGACCAAGAAGCAACTCAAGGCCCTGGTCAAGCAGGCGAAGGAGACTGACACCAAGGGAAAGACGGCCGAGTCTGTCAAGGCCCTGACGGATGCCATTACCTACGCCGAGGATGTCTTGGGTGATGAGAATGCTTCCGACGCCCAGCTCCAGGCGGCCTATGACCAGCTCAAACTGGCCATTGAGGGCCTTAAGGATGCCGACTCCGGCAACCAGGGCGGCTCGGGCAACACCGGCGGCTCGGGCAACCAGGGTTCCGGCAACGGCTCGAACGGCGGCGGCCAGGCGGGCAAGCCCGCAGGCGACAAGGCCCAGGGCGGCAAGAAGAACGGTTCGGCGATCCCCGTTACTGGCGATCAAACGGCGGCAACTGTGGCTACTGTCGGTGGCCTTGGAGCCATCATCGCTGCGATCGGTGCCTTCTTCCACCGTCGCAATAAGGCTGAGTAGTCCCAGCGACAACTAAGCAAACGTGCCCGCCGTCCCACCCAAGGACGGTGGGCACGCTTTTTTATTTCAGCTAACGTACGTCATGGCAATTCCCGGTAGGTCGCAGGGCGCTTCGCGGTCGGGCCAGGCTTTATCTGAACGACTTTGCGAAGCAACCGGAGTGAAGAT
>CALJNY010000156.1 GCA_937981515.1 uncultured Collinsella sp.
GCGCAAAATGAATTCTAAAAAACACCTTGCCAAATAGGAGCGTCAGGACGCAAAGAGGCTCCGCAGCGCGAAGCGCGATGCGGAGCCTCTTTGCATGTCCGAGGACGTTCCGGAGAGAAACCCCCGTCACGCCCCCGGATTCCCGGTGGGAGTTCTAGACCTTGTCGGCCTTAGTACATACCGCCGCCCTGCTGACCAGCGGTAGCAGCAGCGATAGCGTCCTCAAGCTGAGTGTTCTTGGGCACATCGGAGACGGTGGCCTCGGTGATGAGGATCAGGCTGGCGACAGAAGCAGCGTTCTGCAGGGTGACGCGGCTGACCTTGACGGGGTCGAGGACGCCCATCTCGATCATGTCGCCCCACTCGCCGTTGGCAGAGTTGAGACCCTGGCCGGCGGGCAGCTCGGCAACCTTGTCGACCACGACAGCGCCCTCAAAGCCAGCGTTCTTGGCGATGGTGGCGACCGGAGCGGTCAGAGCCTTCTTGACGATGTCGACGCCGATCTTCTCCTCGGGGTCGTCGATCTCGACAGCGTCGAGCGCAGGAGCAGCGTCCATGAAGGCGACGCCGCCGCCAGCGACAATGCCCTCCTCGACAGCAGCGCGGGTAGCCTGCAGGGCGTCCTCGACGCGATGCTTGATCTCCTTGAGCTCGGACTCGGTAGCAGCGCCGACCCTGATGACGGCAACGCCACCGGAGAGCTTAGCCAGGCGCTCCTGGAGCTTCTCGCGGTCGAAGTCAGAGGTGGTGTTCTCCATCTCGCCCTTGATCTGAGCGATACGGGCGTCGATGGCCTCCTTGGAGCCAGCGCCGCCGACGACGACGGTGTTGTCCTTGGAGATGGTGACGGACTTAGCGGTACCGAGCATATCGGCGGTAATGTCAGCGACCTTCACGCCCAGCTCATCCAGAGCGGCCTGGCCACCGGTGAGGACGGCGATGTCCTCGAGGATGCGCTTGCGGCGATCGCCGTAGCCCGGAGCCTTGACGGCGCAGACGTTGAGGGCGCCACGGATCTTGTTGAGGACCAGGGTCGGCAGAGCCTCGCCGTCGATGTCCTCAGCGATGATGAGCAGGCCACGGCCAGCGCGCTGGACAGCCTCGAGAACAGGCATGATGTCCTGAACGCTGGAGATCTTCTGGTCGGTGATGAGGATGTACGGGTCCTTCATCACGGCCTCCATGCGGTCGTTGTCCGTGACGAAGTAAGCGGAGACATAGCCCTTGTCGAACTGCATGCCCTCGACAGTGTCGATGGTAATGTCGAACGTCTGGGAATCCTCGACGGTGATGACGCCGTCCTTGCCCACGACCTCCATGGCCTCGGCGATCTTCTCGCCAACCTCGGGGTCACCAGCGGAGATGGTGCCGACGGAAGCGATCTGCTCCTTGGTCTCGACCGGCTTGGCCTGCTTCTTCATCTCGGCGACGGCGGCGTTGACGGCCTTGTCGATGCCGCGACGGATGGCCAGCGGGTTGGCGCCAGCGGCGACGTTGCGCAGACCGTCGTTGACGATAGCCTGAGCGAGCAGGGTTGCGGTGGTGGTGCCATCACCCACGGTGTCGTTGGTCTTGGTGGCGACCTCCTTCACCAGCTGCGCGCCCATGTTCTCGATGTTGTCCTCGAGCTCGATCTCCTTAGCGACGGAAACGCCGTCGTTGGTGATGGTCGGGGCACCGAACGTGCGCTGCAGAGCGACGTAACGGCCCTTGGGGCCCATGGTGACGGTAACGGCGTCGGCCAGAGTGTTGACGCCCTTGGCGAGCTTGGCGCGGGCATCGGTGTTGAACGTAATGTTCTTTGCCATGGTAGGTAATCCTCCAAAAGAAATGTGACTCGCGTCGCCGCTTCCGAGTCCTATGCGGCGGACGCGTTCAAAGACGAATCAGAGATTCTGACGAGACTAGGCCTCGACGACGGCGTAGATGTCGTCGGCGCGCATCAGCAGATACTTCTCGCCGTCGACCTTGACCTCGTTGCCACCAAACTTACCGTAGATGACAACGTCGCCGACCTGAACGTCCATGGGGATGCGCTCGCCCTTGTCGTTGACCTTACCGGCGCCAACGGCAACGATGGTGCCGCGCTGCGGCTTCTCCTGAGCGTTGCTGGCGATGTACAGACCAGAAGCGGTCTTCTGCTCGGCCTCGTCGGGCTTGACCAGGACGCGATCTGCAAGCGGCTTCAAAGACGACATGCTTGTTTCCTCCTTTTTGGGCCGCGCGGTTGAGCCGTGCGGGTTAACCCTTTTTGTTTGCGTACGCGTTGAATGGTACCCACGAATGGCGGGTTATACAACACAGAGTCAAAAAATCTTATTTTTTGGCACTTAGATTTTCTGAATGCCGGGGGATAACTTGGCAGTGGCTCCCGGGGCGGACCGGAGGGCATGAAGTTTGCTGCTCTACAGTCCTGCGCAAGACGGAAAGCACATTAAGTGCTTTCCT
>CALJNY010000157.1 GCA_937981515.1 uncultured Collinsella sp.
AACATGGACATGTATCCGCTGCTCGATATGATCATCGACGACATGCCCGAGCCCGAGGTTGACGAGAATGCCCCGCTGGCCATGCAGTGCGTGACCATCGACCACTCCAACTTCGTTGGCCGCATCGGTATCGGTCGCGTGTACTCCGGCGCCATTCACCAGGGCGATCAGATTCTGGTTGTCAAGAATGACGGCTCCAGCGCCACCGCTACCGTCAAGCAGCTCTTTACCTTCGACTACCTGGGCCGCACCGAGTGCCAGGAAGTCGGCGCCGGCGATATCGCCGCCGTCGTGGGTATTGACCGCACCGATATCGGCGATGTCTACACCGACCCCGAGAACCCCGTCGAGCTCGAGCCCATCGAGATCGACCCGCCGACCCTGTCCATCGTCTTTGAGGCTTCGACCTCCCCGCTCGTCGGCCGTGACGGCGACATCGTGGGCGCCCGTCAGCTTAAGGAGCGCCTGTTCAACGAGGCCGAGAACAACGTGACCATGAAGATCGAGGAGCTCGAGGACAAGAGCGGCGTCGAGGTCTCTGGCCGCGGCATTCTGCACCTGTCCGTCCTGATGGAGTCCATGCGCCGCGAGGGCTTTGAGTTCCAGGTCGGTCGTCCCCGCGTTCTGTTTAAGAAGGACGAGAACGGTAACAAGCTGGAGCCTGTCGAGCAGGCCGTCGTCGAGTGCCCGGACGAGTACTCGGGCAAGGTCGTCGAGGTCTTCGGTACCTCCGGTGGCATCATGACGAGCATGGACACCTCGGGCATCGTGACCCATCTTGAGTTCAAGATCCCGACCCGCGGCATCATGGGCCTTAAGAACCGCATCATGAACGTCACTCACGGCGAGGGCGTGTTCTACCACACCTTCCTGGAGTATGGCCCCTACGCCGGCGAGATCGGCAACCGTCAGAACGGCGCCATGATTTCCATGACCACCGAGAAGGCCGTTGCCTACGCTCTGGGCACGCTGCAGGAGCGTGGCCAGCTGTTTGTTGAGCCGGGCACCGAGTGCTACGAGGGCATGATCGTGGGCGAGCGCAGCAAGGCCGGCGACATGGTCGTCAACATCGCCCGTACCAAGAACCTGGGCAACCAGCGTTCCTCGACCTCCGACATCTCCGTGCAGTTGGTGCCGCCTCGCACCTTCTCGCTGGAGGAGGCGCTGGAGTACATCGCCGACGACGAGCTGGTCGAGATTACTCCCAAGAACATCCGCCTGCGCAAGCGTCTGCTTAACGCCACCGACCGCAAGAAGGCCGCCGTCCGCGCCGGTCAGGTCAACAAATAAGCGCTGGGGCTTATAACCGCCAATAAGAAAGGGCGTCGACCACAATGGTCGGCGCCCTTTTTGGTGAATGGGGTCAGGTTGCTTTGCACCACCACAAAGGTGCCTGGCCCTTTTGTGGTGGTTGCGGCTAGGCGGCGGGGAGTCCTGGCGTGTTGGAGGCTTGTTGGGGCTTGAGGTGGGCGTTGCGCCAGATGATTTGGATAATGTAGCCGAGCATAAAGACAAAGGCCACGCCGCTGACGAAGTCGCCGATGAGGGGAAGTCCCGTGAGGGCACCTGCGGCGATACCGCCCACGGCGGCCATGGCGTAGCGGTTCTGGTTGTGTCCGACCATGCGGGCGATTGCGCAGCCCGCAAAAGCGGTGGAGACCAGCGCGACGCCGATCACGGCGCACAAGAGGGTTCCGGCAAGCGACAGGCCAGCGATAGAGATAATCAGCAGCAGGATGGTGGGGACGACAGCAATCGTGCCCAGAAGACCGCTCACCCACAGGGGCGTGGGGCGCTGGCGGAGCATGCCGGCGGCACTGGCGGTCGCACGCGGAAAGACGAGCTCGAGCAACAGGGCGATAAAGCAGGTCGACAGGGCAGCGGCCACGACGCCGCCGACGATATCGTTAAGGGTGGAAGTATCTTCGTTCTCGGTGCGGTCGATCTTGAGCGCGCCGACCTCGGCTCCTGCGGCGCGCTCGGGGTCCTCGGAGACGTGCGCGTTCACGGTGCCGGTAATGCGGGCGTTCTTGCCCAAGACGAGCTTATCGGCCCAAACCTCGACATCGCCGTCGACGGTGCCATCGATGGTCACGGTGTCGCCTGCGAGCGCTGCCGACTTGGCGGAGCCGCGTAGGGCAACTGTCTCGCCCATCGCGTAAAAACAGTTGGCGGTGCTACCAGTGTTGAGCACGACATGCTGACCGGCTACCGTCACGCTGCCATCGATTGCGGTTTTGGAGATATCGATGGTGCGCGCCGCCAGGCGAACGGCTCCGCCTACGGTGCAGTCGCGAATCGACAAGCTCTCGCCTGCCGCGATAATATCGCGGCCGATGGAGGTGTCGTCCAGGTTGAGGCTCTGACCGGCCCAGTACAGGTCGCCTTCGACGCCAGATGGGGTGGAGTCTTCGTCGGTCGCGAGAACGTTTCCGGCGGTATCCGTGCCGGCAAAGGCTCCGGCGGGAAGGGCAACGAGCGCCAACGCGATGAGGGCGAGTGCGAAAAAGAGGCGACCTCGCGTTTTGCGACGTTGCGTCGGCGGGAATTGATTGCAAGGCATGGGTGGTCCTTCGTTAGGTGTTCAACATGTATCTAACAGGGTACCCAACGCGCGGGCGCTCTAAAAGAACCTCTCGGTTGCATTTCGAAGGGTTGTGCCGTGCTGTCTACTTTTTGCGATGCAAGAAGCGCGCGATGTCTTCCTCGGTAGGGCTTTTGATGTCAAAGCGCAGCGAGAGCCAGCGCAGGCCCATGGTCACGACAACGCATACGACTAACGCGGCGACATTGCTCATAATGCCGCTCATAACGAGACACACATAGCTTGCCGATCCGGCGATAGCCGCGATGGCATAAAAGTTAGTGCGTTGGAAAATGCCCGGAACCACGCCCATAAAGCCGTCGCGCAACATGCCGCCACCCACCGCGGTGAAAAAGCCCATCATGATGCATACGGCCGGCGCAAAGCCATAAACCAGTGCCTTGTCCGCTCCGGTGGCAGCGTAGATGCCGACCGAGACGATGTCGAGCAATGGGATGAGTTTCTCGGGTTTATCGACGATTGCCGGGAAGATGTAGATGATGGCCGCTGTGGCGATGGAGAGCGGCAGCGCCATTGGCTGGTTGAGGATGTAGACGTTGCCGACCTGGAGTGTCATATCGCGCAAAAGACCGCCGCCCAGACCGCAGACCACCGCGAGCGCGACCGCGCCCACCAGGTCGAGCTTGTGTTCGCGAGCAACCAGCACACCCGAGATCGATGCAGCGACAACGGCGAACATCTCGAGCCAAAAGGGGATAGCGACCATGGCGTCCGAGGCATGTGAGGTAACGGTTATAGCGGCGACGACGGGCAAGATGGGGTCCTTTGAGTTACGGGTTTGGACAATGCCCGTACATAGTACATGTTCGGCGCCGATTGCGACCCTATTGCTCGGCAAACGGTCGGGACTGGGCGCGGGCGTGGCGCTGCTGGAATGCCAGGGATCCAAAACATGTACGTCACCCTCCAAAAACGACATTTTTTGACATCTTTGGAGGCTGACGTACATGTTTGGATTGAGCTCACAGCATGAGTGAGTTAATTTACTCACATTCGGTATATTCCCCCACTTCAACGGACATAAGAGTTGGATACCGGCTCAGAGCGAGAGGCCCTCAATGGATACTCCTGTTCTCATTTCGCATAAAACCGCATGGCTTGTCCATCATGCGCCCCAGAATTTGGTTCAGTCTCTTGCGCGGCACGACTACCAGATAGGCGTACGAGGCATCTCCACCCAGCAACGCGTTGCGCGCATACGACAGGCCCTTACCGACTGCGGCATTCCGTCCGATATGCTCAAAACTATCGATATCTCGGTTGTATTCGAATTCGAGCGAATTCGCACCAAAGGCGTCATTTGCCACATTCTTGGACAAAATCTTCCCTACGAGCATATTGACGAGTTGACGCCCGGAATCTTCATCACCGACGAAGCCTTCACCTTCGTGCTCGCTGCCGAGTGGATGGATAGGGTCGAATATCTCGAATATGGCTATGAAGTTTGCGGCGATTATCGCATGAGGCTCAATCCCGCCGACCCTTATGCCGAGCAGCCAGCCACCACCTCCAAGGATGAAATAACCGAACTGCTCGATCGGCACCCCGGCAAACCCGGTGCCACACGTGCACGGCTCGCGCTCAGGCACATCTACGATCACTCGGCCTCGCCTATGGAGACCGCTTCGGCAATCGCCCTCTCGCTCCCAACAAGCGAAGGCGGGGTTGGCATCCGAGGTATCGAACTCAACAAACCGCTCGAGATCCCTCAACGTCTCTGGCATTGCGCCAAAGCTCGAACACTCAAAATCGATGCGCTCGTTACCTACAAGCGCAGGGAGATCGGTATCGAATATAAGGGCGGCTTTCACGATGAGTTCGAGCGCAAGGGGGCAGATGCGGAGCGAGAGGCCGTTCTCTCCCAAATGGGATATCGAATCGTTACGCTCACTTCGGCTCAGTTCGGTAGCCAGCTCGCCTTTCACCGCGCCATGAACAACATTCGCGAAGCACTCGGCATGCCTCGCTGTACCGACACCGGGTACCAGCGAGAGCAAAACGAACTACGCAAGGCGCTTATCCGCAACTGGAAAGGCATGCGAGACGAAGAGGCGCCTTCCGAATAGTGCCACTCCCGTGAGCTCAATCCAAACGTGTACGTCAGCCTTCAAAGATATCGAAAAATGTCGGTTTTGGAGGGTGACGTACATGTTTGGGGAAGCGTGGGATCGAGACGTATTTCGATAACAAAAAAGCCCCCAATATTGGGAGCTTTCTCAACCAAAATGGCGGAGGAGGAGGGATTCGAACCCTCGTGACCTTATACAGGCCAAACGGTTTTCGAGACCGCCGCATTCAACCACTCTGCCACCCCTCCGCGTGGGGTAAAAACAAAGCAGGCTCGAAGGCCTGCTTTGGAATTAACTGGCGGAGAGTCAGGGATTTGAACCCTGGAGACGCTTTTGACGCCTACACGATTTCCAATCGTGCTCCTTCGGCCACTCGGACAACTCTCCGTTAAATGCGAAAGTCAGTATACACGAGGAATCGCAAAGTGCAAACAGAAAAGTTGGCATTTTTTAAAACGCTCGGCCGCGTTTGGCGTTGCAGTGGGGTTTGAGGTGCCAAAAAAACGGCTTCCGACCAGCGTGGTTGATCAACTCAATTGTTCAAAAGGGGTATTCATAAGCGACTTGGCAATGAATTTAAAAATCTTTGGGTGGTGCTGTGGGCCACTGGTATGCATTTTGCGACCACAGCCTTGTGCCCGTTGACCTGCGGCTTGGCTCAGCTTGTCCCCGCGGCACCGTATCTTGTCCACAAATCCGTCAAGCTCTTGGTCGGCATTTGGTTGGAATGCGCATGAAACGTGGTGCGAGCATGGGTATATGTGGAGGTCATGAGGTTGTAGCTGCATATTCTTGCGGCCTGGGAGGTTGAAAGATATTATTACCAAGTCTTTTCCTGCTTCAGGCGCACCTTCACGACCTGAAGCCACATTTGCCCAGAGGAGGTGACAATATGAAGGCTTATGAACTGCTGTTCTTTGTTGACCCGTCGCTCGACCCCGAGACTCGTCTCGCTGTTATGAAGCGTATCGATACCACGATCGCTGAGGGCGCTGGCAAGGTCGACTCCGTTGACGAGTGGGGCAAGCGCAAGCTCGCCTACGAGATCAACGACCTCACCGATGGTGACTACACCCTCATCAACTTCCACGCAGATCCTACCCAGATCGCCGAGCTTGATCGCGTCCTGCGCATCACCGACGCTGTGGTCCGCCACATGATCGTCCGTCGCGACGACCAGGAGTAAGACTGTCGTTTTGGACTGGGCTTGTGCCCCAAGAGGAAGTAGTGAGTTATGAGCATCAATCGAGTGAACATCACCGGTAACCTCACCCGCGATCCCGAGCTGCGCGCCACCGCCGGCGGAACCCAGGTTCTGTCCTTTGGCGTCGCCGTGAACGATCGTCGCCGCAACGCGCAGACTGGCGAGTGGGAGGACTATCCCAACTTTGTCGACTGCACCATGTTCGGCACCCGCGCCGAGGCCGTGAGCCGTTTCCTGGCAAAGGGAAACAAGGTCGCGATCGAGGGCAAGCTGCGCTACAGCTCTTGGGAGCGCGACGGCCAGCGCCGGAGCAAGCTTGAGGTCATCGTCGATGAGATCGAGTTTATGAGCTCCCGTGGTGGCCAGGGTGGCTACGACCAGGGCGGTTACGCCCCCGCAGCTTCCGCGCCCGCAGCACGTCCTGCCGCGCCGGTGGCTACGCCGCCCGCGGTCGACGTCTACGATGAGGACATCCCGTTCTAAGGGTTGTTCACCTATTTTTGAGTGAGAGGCGGCTTCGGTTCGCCGAAGTTGCCAAATGAAAGGTATTTTGACATGGCTAATGATTTTTCTGCACGTCAGCCGCGTCGTAAGTACTGCCAGTTCTGCAAGGAGAACACTGAGTTCATCGACTATAAGGACACTCAGCTTCTCCGTAAGTACATGACCGACCGTGGCAAGATCAAGCCCCGTCGCGTCACTGGCGCTTGCACGCAGCATCAGCATGACATCGCCAACGCCATCAAGCGCGCCCGCGAGATGGCTCTCCTGCCGTACACCGTCCCCGTGGTTTCCTCTCGTGGCAACCGCGACCGCGGCTAAGAAGGGAGACGCATCATGAAGGTTATTCTTCTCGATGAGATCAAGGGCAAGGGCGGCGAGGGTGACGTCGTAGAGGTCGCTCAGGGTTACGCTGAGAACTTCCTGTTCCCCAAGAAGCTCGCTGTTGCCGCCACCAAGGGCAACCTTAAGCAGCTTGACGAGCGTCGCAACAACATCGCCAAGCGCGAGGCCGTCCGTCTGGCTACCGCCAACGAGACCAAGGCTGCCTTCGAGGGCAAGACGGTCACCGTTGACGTCAAGGTCGGCGACGAGGGCATCCTCTTTGGCTCCGTTACCGCCGCTATGATCGCTGACGCCATCAAGGCTCAGCTCGGTATGGACATCGACCGCAAGCGCGTCGAGCTCGGTAAGCCTATCAAGGTTGCCGGTGCCCACACCGTTGCCATCTCGCTGTACCGCGAGATCAAGGCCGAGGTTGTCGTTCTCGTCGGCGTTACCGCCGAGGAGCTCGCTGCCGAGGCTGAGGTCGAGGAGGCCGCTGAGGTCGCCGAGGCCGAGACCGCCGAGGTCGAGACTGAGGCTGCTGCCGAGTAGCATTTGCTGCAACGCAACAATCTTGTTCTAAGAAGGGCGCTCTGGGAGACCAGGGCGCCCTTTTGTTTTTTGCGCTGAGTGAGTGTCATGGTGAACGTTGCATCGAAGTCCTATATACAGGACCGTTCATCCGTTTGGTTCGGTGATGATTGGCGGCGCGCGGCGCGTTTTGGGACCGTGGCTGATACTATGGATGCTCGCAAGCGATATGAATGAGGATGCTCATGGCATATGACGATAGGGAGACCGGGCTGACGGTTGAGGACCGCGGCTCAAAGTTGGGTCTTCCCCAAAACCAAGATGCAGAGGCCAATGTACTGGCCGCCATGCTGCTGTCACCCGAGGTGGTCGAAGAGGCCCAGGTCGAGCTGCAGCCCGATGACTTCTACCGGCCCATTCATAAGACCATCTATACCGCGATGGTCGATATGTACAACAGCCGCATCCCCATCGACTCCATCTCGCTGATCGATTACCTGCGAAGCATCAACAAACTCGATGCCGTGGGCGGCGAGGCGTACATTTTGGCGCTGATGGGTCAGACCCTGTCGCTCGTCAACTGGCAGCACCATGCCGCCATCGTGCGTCGCGACTCGATGCTGCGCGAGCTGATCGGCGCCACCAACGAGATCAACGCGCTGGCCTATAACGCCCCCACTGACACCAAAGAGGTCGTGGAACTGGCCGAGAGCAAGCTGCTCAAGGTTACGGCGCGCGAGGTCAAGTCGAGCTACAAGACGCTGACCGAGTTTATGGTCGAGGCCTATAACGAGGCCGAGGAAGTGTGCCAGGCCGGTGGTCAGGCGGCGGGCGTGCCCACCGGCTTTCCGTCACTCGACCGTATGCTCATGGGCTTTCGCGAGGGCCAGCTCATCATCATCGGCGCCCGCCCTGCTGTAGGTAAGACGTCGTTCGCTCTTAACCTGGCGCTCAACGCTGCCGCCGCGGGTTATACGGTCGGCTTCTTCTCGCTGGAGATGTCGGGCAAGGAAATTGCCCAGCGCTTGATTTGCGCCTATGCCATGATGTCGATCAGCGACTTCCGCACGGGCCGCATTAGCCCCGAGCAGTGGGCCAATATCAACGAGGCTACGCAGACGTTGTCCAAGCTCGATATCCTGATTGACGATACGCCCGGTACCACGGTGACCGAGATTCGCGCCAAGAGCCGCCGCATGCTCCATAACAAGGAGAAGGCAATCATCATCCTGGACTACCTGCAGCTGGTGAGTCCTCCGCCGGGCCGTCGTTCCGAGAGCCGCACCGTCGAGGTCTCCGAGATGTCGCGTGGTTTAAAAATCATGGCCAAAGAGCTCAAGATTCCGCTCATTGCACTGTCGCAGCTGTCACGTCAGGTCGAATCCCGTACCGGCAAGCGCCCGCAGCTTTCCGACCTGCGCGAATCGGGCTCCATCGAGCAGGACGCCGACATCGTCATGTTCCTGGACCGCTCTGCCGACGAGGCCGAGGCCTCGCGCGATGATCGACCCGACGAGGGCGTTACGCGCATCGTCGTGGCCAAGAACCGTTCGGGCCCGATCGGCGACGTCGACCTGATGTTCCTGCCGGCATCCACCAAGTTTTATGAGCTTGATGGGGCACATGCCGAGGAGTAGGACAGGCGCCCGTTGCACGAGTATACTGGGAATGTTTTGTGCTTCTGCGTGCCGGCGTGGCGCGTAGACAGTCCATGAATGTAAGGAGTAAACATGCCGTCAACCGTTTTGGTCGGTGCCCAGTGGGGCGATGAGGGCAAGGGTAAGATTTGCGACCTGGTCGCCGGCGACTTCGATGCCGTCGTGCGCTACTCGGGCGGCAACAACGCCGGTCACACCATCGTCGTCAACGGCAAGAAGTACGGCCTGCACCAGGTGCCCTCCGGCATCATGTATTCCGACCACGTGTCGGTGATCGGTAACGGCTGCGTCGTCAACCCCAAGGTTGTCCTTGAGGAGATCGATATGTTCGAGGCCGACGGCATCACCACCAAGAACCTCAAGATTAGCGGCAACGCGCATGTCATCATGCCGTACCACATCGATCTGGATGGCGCCTTTGAGCAGAAGCTCGGCAAGAAGAACATCGGTACCACCAAGCGCGGCATCGGTCCGTGCTATCAGGACAAGATGGCCCGCATTGGCCTGCGCATGCAGGACATGCTGGACGAGGCACTGTTCCGCGACAAGCTGGAGACCGCTCTCGCCCGCGTGAACCCCGAGCTCGAGCTCATCTACAACCTGCCCACCTACACCGTGGACCAGATTTGCGACGAGTACCTGCCGATGGCCGAGCGCCTGCGTCCCTACATCACCGAGACGAGCCTGCTGCTCAACAACATGATCGACGAGGGCAAGGACCTGCTGTTTGAGGGCGCCCAGGCGACGCTGCTCGACATCGACCACGGCACCTATCCGTACGTGACGTCCTCCAACTGCACCGCCGGCGGTGCCATCACCGGATCCGGCGTCGGTATGAAGAATGTCGACCGCGTGCTGGGCGTCATGAAGGCCTATATCACCCGCGTCGGTTCGGGCCCCATGCCCACCGAGCTTTCCTATGAGTCCGAGGCCGGTCACACGCTGACCGAGGAGGGCTACGAGTACGGCGTGACCACCGGTCGTCGTCGTCGCTGCGGCTGGTTCGACGGCCCCATCGCCAACTACGCTTCGCGCGTCAACGGCCTCACCGATATCGCCATGACCAAGCTCGACGTGCTTTCGGCTTTCGACACCATCAAGGTGTGCGTGGCCTACGACGTCGATGGCGAGCGCTATACCAGCGTGCCCGAGCATCAGGTTCGCTTTGAGCACGCCAAGCCCATCTACGAGGAGCTTCCTGGTTGGAAGTGCGATATCACCAGCTGCCGCAGCTTTGAGGAGCTGCCGCAGGAGGCTCAGGACTACGTGGCGTTTATCGAGGATCTGGCACACCCCCGCGTGACGTTCATTGGCGTTGGCGCTGGTCGCGAGCAGATCATCAACCGATTCTGGAAGTAATCGGGACTATTTGGTTATTGCGATATACCCCTTTGCAGCCCGGACGGGCGGCCGAGGGGTATATTTGCTTGCAAAGGGCCCGCGCGGAGCGGGCCGTTCATCCATAGAGGAGGCACCCTTGAAGGCGGACACTCAAACCATCGACATCCTGTTGTTGGGCAGCGGCGGCCGCGAGCATGCTTTGGCAGCTAAGCTCGCAGCATCACCGCGCGCCGGCAAGCTCTACATCGCGCCGGGTAACGGCGGCACTGCGAGCTGCGGCGAGAACGTTGTTCTCGACGACTGCGATCCTGCGGCCGTGGCGGCGTTTGCGCAGAGCCACGGATGCGGACTCGTGGTGATTGGCCCCGAGGCTCCGCTCGTGGCGGGCGTGGCCGACGCCGTGCGCGCGGCGGGTATTCCCTGCTTTGGCCCGGGTGCCGAGGGCGCCCAGATGGAGGGCTCCAAGCTGTTCTCCAAGCAGCTCATGGAGCGCGCCGGTATCCCGACGGCAGCCTACGGCTCGTTTACCGACGAGGCTTCGGCTCTTGCCTATGTGCGTGAGCAGGGCGCTCCGCTGGTCGTCAAGGCTGACGGCCTGGCCGCAGGCAAGGGCGTTATCGTGGCGACTGAGCTCGAGCAGGCCGAAGAGGCCGTGCGCGAGTGTTTTGGCGGCACCTTTGGCGATGCCGGCAATACCGTGGTCATCGAGGAGATGCTGACCGGCCCCGAGTGCTCGCTGCTGGCCTTTACCGACGGCAAGACCGTGCGCCCCATGGCCACTTCGCAGGACCACAAGCGTGCGCTCGAGGGCGACAAGGGTCCCAACACCGGTGGCATGGGCGTTTACAGCCCGGTACCCATCGTGACCGACGAGGAGCACGCCACCATGGTGAAAGTCATGGAGCAGACTGTGGCCGAGCTCGCTGCCGAGGGCATCGACTACCGCGGCTGCCTGTATGGCGGCTTTATGCTCACCCCCGCCGGCCCCAAGGTGCTGGAGTTCAATGCCCGCTTTGGCGACCCCGAGACGCAGGTCGTTCTGCCGCGCCTTAAGAACGACCTGGTCGAGGTCATGCTGGCTTGTGCCAACTGCGAGCTCGACCAGATTGAACTCGACTGGCGCGACGAGTGGGCCGTGGCCGTTGTCCTGACGAGCGCGGGCTACCCCGGCAGCTACGAGAAAGGCAAGGTCATCACCGGTATTGAGGATGCCGAGGCCATGGAGAACGTGACCGTGTACCACGCGGGCACTGCCGTGGTGGACGGCCAGCTCGTGACCAATGGTGGCCGCGTGCTTGCCGTGACCGCTCTGGGCGACACGTTCGAGAACGCTCGCAACCTTGCCTACGAGGCTTGCGAGAAGATTGATTTTGAGGGCAAGACCCTGCGTCACGACATCGGCCTGCGCGCGCTGCGCGGTCGCGACGCCTGGGATGCCTAAAATCCGAGAGGAATGAGACGGATGGACGAGAAGAACGAAGAGCTCGTGGACGCGCAGATCGTCGAAGAGGACAGCCGCATGTATGGGCACGCCGAGGGCGAGCCTGGTGGCGAGGTCGCTGACGAGCCGACGCTGGTGCTGGGCGATGACGACCCGCACGATGCCGAGCTGCACGAGAAGATTCTTTCGGAGGAGTGCGCCTGGAAGGGCAAGATCCTCGACGTCCACCGTCTTGAGGTTGAGCTGCCCAACGGTCACCGCAGCGCCCGCGATATCGTTCGCCATCCGGGTGCGGCGGCCGTTGTGGCACTGACCGAGAGCGGCAAGATCGTACTGGTGCGTCAGTACCGCACCGCCATCGACCGCGTGACGGTCGAGATTCCCGCCGGCAAGCTCGATCCAGGCGAGGACCCGCTCGATTGCGCCAAGCGCGAGCTGCATGAGGAGACGGGCTTTAGGGCCGGCCGCATTCGCTTTTTGACGTCGATTGTCACGTCCTGCGGTTTTTGCGATGAGATCATCCACATCTACTTGGCTACCAAGCTCGAGTTTGATGCGCCCAACCCCGATGATGACGAGTTTGTCAACGTGGACCTGGTGCCGCTGCACGAGCTGATCGACGCCGTGCTCGACGGCAAGATCGAAGACGCCAAGACCGTCGTAGGTGCCTTGGCCTGCGATAGCATCGCGCACCGCCTTGGGGGCACGGAGCTCTAGGTTACGCGGTTTTACCAAACCGCGTAACGAGTCGACGCTGCAAACGCCCCTAAGCGGCAATCTGCCTTTCAATCGTCGCTCGCGTACCGAAGTACGCGTCGCTCCTCTTTCAAGGCACCTTGCTCGCTTAGGGACGTTTTCGCTGACGTTGCTAGAACATCGGCGTTATGTTTGTTGGGACGCTTTGTTTTCAGCCCGACCGGCTCAACCGGATTTATCACGCTATTTATTTCTCTTCGAGGACTGCATGTTTAAGAGGTTTCTTTCGTATTACAAGCCCCAGATGGGGCTTTTTGTTGCTGATACTGTTTGTGCTCTGGTGCTTGCTGCCATTGACCTGGCGTTCCCCATTATCCTGCGCAATTTGACCGGTGGGCTGTTTACCCAGGGTCAGGCTGCCATTATGCAGGCGCTCGGCATGATCGCGGTGGGCTTGGTGCTGATGTATGCCGTTCGCTGCGCCTGCCGCTACTTTGTGAGCTACTGGGGCCACGTGATGGGTGCGCGCATGGAGTCCAAGATGCGCGAGGACCTGTTTGACCAGTACGAGCGCTTTAGCTTTGCGTACTTCGACCGCAACAGTTCGGGCGACATGATGAGCCGCGTGGTCAACGATCTGTTCGATATCTGCGAGGCGGCGCACCACGTGCCCGAGTGGATCATCATCTGCGGCATCGAGATTATTGGCTCGTTTGCGATCCTCTTTACCATCGCCCCGGTGCTGGCGCTCGCCATGGCCGTGGTGACGGCGGCGTTTGCGGTCATCATGTTTTGGCAGAACATGCGCATGCGCGAGGTTTTTAGCGACAACCGCAAAAAGATCAGCGGCATCAATGCGCAGCTGCAGGATTCGCTTGCGGGCATGCGCGTAGTCAAGAGCTTTGCCAACGAGGAGACCGAGCGTGCCAAGTTCCGTGCCTCTAACGACCGCTACCTTTTGTCCAAGGAGAACATGTATCACGCCATGGGCGTCTATACCGCGACGTATGGCCTGCTCTCGGGTGTGCTCTATGTGATCGTAGTGCTGCTGGGCGGATGGCTGGTCGCCCAGGGACAGCTACAGGCGGTCGATATGGCGACCTTCGCACTCTATATTTCGCTGTTCTGCACGCCGCTCGAGACGCTCGTCAATTCGGCCGAAACGTATCAGAAGGCTATCGCCGGCTTTAAACGTATGGACGAGGTGCTCTCGACCGCGCCGGATATCCAGGACAAGCCGGGCGCTACGGATCTGCAGGTGACTGCCGGCGCCGTGGAGTATCACGACGTGTGCTTTAACTACGAGGATGTCGAGCTGGGCGAGGGCTATGCCGACGAGCGTCCCGTTATCGACCATATGGACCTGTCCATCAAGCCCGGGCAGACCATCGCTTTGGTTGGCCCTTCGGGCGGCGGCAAGTCCACGACCTGTTCGCTGCTGCCGCGCTTTTATGACGTGGCTACCGGATCCATTAGCATCGACGGTCAGGACGTGCGCGATGTGACGCAGCAGAGCCTGCGCTGCGCCATCGGCCTGGTGCAGCAGGATGTCTATCTATTTGACGGTACGATTGGCGAGAACATCGCCTACGGCAAGCCGGGCGCTACGGCAGAAGAGATCGCCGAGGCCGCCCGTCGCGCCAACATCGATGCCTTTATCGAGTCGCTTCCGCAGGGCTACGACACCGTGGTGGGCGAGCGCGGCAGCCGTCTTTCGGGCGGACAGAAGCAGCGCGTTGCCATCGCGCGCGTGTTTCTCAAGAACCCCAAGATCCTGATTTTGGACGAGGCGACAAGTGCTTTGGATAATGAGAGCGAGGAGGCGGTGCAGGAGTCGCTCGAAGAGCTGGCACGCGGACGTACCACGATTATCATCGCCCACCGTCTTTCGACCATTAAGCATGCCGATGAGATTGCGACCGTTGAGCATGGTCGCGTTGTGGAGCGTGGCACGCACGAGGAGCTTCTCGCCCGTGGCGGCACCTATGCCCGTTACTATCGAATGCAGTTCGAAGGTGCGCGTGCGCACGAGCTCGACTGATTGATATGACAGGAAGTTTATGGCTGACAAGAACCCTTTGACTCCGGAAGAAGTGACGGAGTTATTCTCCGAAATCGATGCATCCGGCGTCTTGGATCCTACGCTCGCCAAAAAGCGTACCGAGCGCATGCGTGAGAAGGAGGCCGCGGCCAAGCGCGGTGACAAAGCGGCGCTAGCGCAGCTGCGCAGCGAGGACCGCGCGAGCCAGGCAAAACATATCGACCCGCTGTCCGAGGACGATCCTTCGGGCTCGCAGGTGAGCCATACCATTACGAAGACCGCGATGGCCGTGGTCATCGGTATTTTGGTGCTGATCGTGGGCATGCAGATCGGCTACGGCGTGATGCGCCGTCTGAATACCGCAAACCTGTCCGAGAGCGTTTCGGTCGATACCGTTTCGACGGCGCTGAAGGGCGGCCTTGAGTGGGGCAACGGCTTTACGCAGTTCCCGCTCGACTTTACCGTCGATGAAGCCGATGAGCGTACGGGCACGGTCGAGGTGACGGTGTTGGACACATCGTCTGCCAACGAGCTCGAGCTGCTGTCCAACGGGCAGATTCAGGCCGCGGCGCTCGCGACCAACGCGCTGCTCAACGATAAGATTGACCGCGTGGTGTATAACGTTCACGCCTATATCGACGAGGATAGCAACATTCAGCACGATTCCTTCTTTGGCATGTTCCCCGCGCGCGGCCACCAGAGCGCCATTTTGACGTTCGTGTGGACCAAGAGCTCATCCAACGCCACGAGTATCGACTGGAAGATGCGCATCGTGAGTATGGATGACACCATCGCCGAGCGCATTCAGAAGCAGGTGAACTCGGTGTCGTCGTTGATTGAGGACCCGGTGGTGAGCCAGACCAAGATTGACGAGGAAAAGGCCGAACGTGACCTGGAGCATCGTCTACATGGCCGCGAGATTTTCCGCGGCGGCAAGCCCGATCGCACACCGTCCGAACTGCTGGAGCAGGACAAGAGATAATAAGATGCCGTCATCCCGCGTGAGCCACAAGCCCGCGCGGGATGATTTTTCTGGGACGGGGATTAAAAAATCATTATGCATAGAAAGTCATAATTATCATTTCGTAAACATTTCGATGAAATTAACGCCATGAGGCATGCTTGCGGTTACAATACCGCGAGGCCTAACTACACACCTTTAAGCCGGTCCTGTGAGACCGGGAAGGAGAATTATGGCGAACAACCATACCGCGGGCGCTGCCGCCCGCACCTTCGCGCCCAGCGAGCTTTGCCAGCGTATGCTGGCCAAAACCAGCAAGGGCACCTGCGGTCCCTGCATCCTGTATCTTGAGGATGGGACCATTTTTTATGGACGTGCATGCGGCGCCGAGGGCACCGAGACCGGCGAAGTCTGCTTCAACACCTCGCTCGAGGGCTACTTTGAGGTCATGACCGACCCGAGCTATGCCGGCCAAATCGTAACCATGACCTATCCGCAGATCGGCAACTACGGTATCGACGAGACCGACGTCCAGTCGGCCTTCCCCGGCTACGCCGTGCGCCCTGCGAGCGCTCCGGCTATGCGCGGCATGATCGTTCGCGACATGTGCGCCACGCCTTCTAACTGGCGCTCGGCCGTCAGCGTGCCGGAGTACCTGCGCGCTCACGGCATCGTCGCTATCGAGGGCGTCGACACCCGCGCTCTGGTACGCCACCTGCGCGACAATGGTTCCAAGATGGGCATTATCTCGACCGAGATCTTCGACGTCGACGAGCTTGCCGAGCGTCTGGCCGCAGCGCCCACGCTGGTAGGCGAGAACCTGGTCAAGACCGTAAGTTGCCCCGCGCCTCATGAGTTTGTGGCTGCCGACCTGCCTGCCACGCATGACTTTGCGCTTTCGGCTGCCGCTCCTGCCCGTCACAACGTGGTCGCCTACGACTGCGGTGTGAAGCGCGGCATTCTGGAGGGGCTGGTCCGCGCCGGCTGCGACCTTACCGTCGTGCCGTGGGACACGCCTGCCCAGCAGGTGCTCGACATGAATCCCGACGGCGTCTTTTTGTCCAATGGCCCCGGCGACCCCGACGCCGTGGTGGAGACCTACGAGCAGGTGCAGCAGCTGATCGGCAAGGTGCCGGTCTTTGGTATTTGTCTTGGTCACCAGATGATCAGCCTGGCCTGCGGCGCCCAGATGGAAAAGCTTAAGTTCGGTCACCGCGGTGGCAACCAGCCGGTTATGAATCTGGTCAGTCGCCGCGTGGAGATCACCGCGCAAAACCACGGCTTCGGCCTGCTGTTCCCCAGCCTGGGCAAGCTTGTCCCCGAGCTTTCCGGCGGCGAGACCGAGCATGCGGCCGATGGAGATCTGCGCGTCTGGGTGCGCCGCGGAATCGCGCCGGTCGTGATGAACGAGCGCTTTGGCCGCATTCGCCTGACGCATGTGAACCTCAACGACGGCACCGCCGAGGGTATCCAGCTGCTCGACGCCCCGTGCTTCTCGGTCCAGTACCACCCCGAGGCCTCGCCTGGCCCCACCGATGCCCACTATCTCTTTACCGCCTTTACGCGACTCATGGACGGCGAGGAGAACTACCTGGACATCGACACCGCGAAGGACCGCCTGGCTGGCTGGAACTTTGCTGAGTCCGAGACCGCTGAGACCGAGGAGAACTAACATGCCGAAACGTACTGACATCAAGCGTATCCTCGTCATTGGTTCGGGCCCCATCGTCATCGGCCAGGCCTGCGAGTTCGACTACTCCGGCGCCCAGGCCTGCAAGGTGCTCAAGGAGGATGGCTTTGAGGTCATCCTAGTCAACTCCAACCCGGCGACCATCATGACCGACCCGGGCTTGGCCGACCGCACCTATGTCGAGCCCATCACCGCCGAATTTATCGAGCGCGTGATCAAGAAGGAGCGTCCGGACGCGCTGCTGCCCACGCTGGGCGGCCAGACCGGTCTGAACGCTGCCGTCGAGCTGGCAAAGGACGGCACGCTCGACAAGTACGGCGTCGAGATGATTGGCTGTGACCTTGCCGCCATCGAGCGCGGTGAGGACCGCAAGCTCTTTAACGAGGCCATGGCCGAGATCGGCCTGGAGGTCGCGCGCTCGGGCTATGCCTACAGCGTGGCTGACGCCGAGGCCATCGCCGAGCGTGTGGGCTATCCCTGCGTGCTGCGTCCGAGCTTTACCTTGGGCGGCGCCGGCGGTGGCATCGCGCATACTCACGAGGAGCTCGTCTCCATCGTGAGCCAGGGCCTCGAACTCTCGCCTGCCCACGAGGTGCTGGTCGAGGAGTCCATCGAGGGCTGGAAAGAGTACGAGATGGAGGTCATGCGCGACCACGCCGGCAACGGCATCATCGTGTGCTCCATCGAGAACCTCGACCCCATGGGCGTGCATACCGGTGACTCCATCACCGTGGCGCCGGCGCAGACCCTCTCCGACCTTGAGTATCAGCGCATGCGTGTCGCCTCGCTCGCTATCTTGGAGAAGATCGGCGTCGAGACCGGTGGCTCTAACGTGCAGTTTGCCGTGAACCCCCAGACCGGCCGCCTGATTGTCATCGAGATGAACCCGCGCGTGAGTCGTTCGTCCGCGCTGGCTTCCAAGGCCACGGGCTTCCCCATCGCCAAGGCCGCCGCTCGCCTGGCCGTGGGCTATACGCTCGACGAGATCGTCAACGACATCACCAAGGCCACGCCCGCCTGCTTTGAGCCCACGATCGACTACTGTGTGGTCAAGGTGCCACGCTTTGCCTTCGAGAAGTTCAAGGGCACCGACCCCACGCTCACCACGCGCATGAAGGCCGTGGGCGAGATCATGGCGATAGGCCGCACCTTTGAGGAGGCCTTTGGCAAGGCCATGCGCTCGCTGGAGGACGGGCACCAGGGTATTTGCGCCGGTGGCAAGGAGGGCGCCGATAAGCTGAGCGACGATGAACTCGCCCAGGCCGTGGGCACCCCGACTGAGCACCGCATCTTCTTTGTGGTCGAGGCCCTGCGCCGTGGCTGGGATGTTGCGCGCATCCACGCCATCTGCGGTATCGATCCGTGGTATCTCAACCGCATCAACGATACGGTGCGGGTCCAGGAGAGCATCCGCGGCCTGCGCGTGGAGGAAATTGACGCCGACGCGATGCGCCTGCTCAAGCAGTATGGCACGAGCGATGCCGAGATTGCCACGCTGACCGGCTCGGATGAGCGTTTTGTTCGCGCTTACCGTAAGGGTCTGGGCGTGGTTCCCAGCATGAAGACGGTCGATACCTGCGCCGCCGAGTTCTCGAGCGCCACGGAATACCACTACAAGACCTACGAGAACATCTACCGTACGAGCCCGGTCGCCAAGAAGTGCGTTGCCCCCGACGAGACCACGCCGGCGAGCAAGCCCAAGGCGATGATTCTGGGCGCCGGTCCCAACCGTATCGGCCAGGGTATCGAGTTCGACTACTGCTGCGTGCATGCGAGCTATGCGTTGGCGGCCCGCGGCTTTGAGACCATCATGGTCAACTGCAATCCCGAGACCGTTTCGACCGACTACGACACGTCCGACCGCCTGTACTTTGAGCCGCTCACCTACGAGGACGTCATGGACGTTATCGACGTTGAGCGTCCCGACGGCGTCGTAGTGACGCTCGGCGGCCAGACCCCGCTTAAGCTGGCACGCATGCTCGAGGAGAGTGGCGTGAACATCATGGGTACCAAGCCCGACGCCATCGATTTTGCCGAGGACCGCGAGCGTTTTGCCGCCCTGCTCGACAAGCTGGGCATTATGTACCCGCCGGCGGGCCAGGCCACCTCGTTTGAGGAGGCCGAGGCCGTGGCCGCGCACATCGGCTACCCGCTGCTGGTGCGTCCGAGCTACGTGCTGGGCGGCCGCGGCATGATGATCGCCTACGATGCCGAGCATCTGCGCGATTACATGGCCGAGGCTGCGCGCATTAGCCCCGACTACCCGGTGTATCTGGACCGCTTCCTGGAGGGTGCGATCGAGTCCGACGTCGACGCCCTGTGCGACGGCGAGGAGGTCTACATCGGCGGTATCCTGGAGCATATCGAGGAGGCCGGTATTCACTCCGGCGACTCTGCGACCTGCATCCCGCCGTTCAGCTTTAGCGAGAGCCTGCAGGCGAAGCTCCGCGAGACCACGCGCCGCATCGCGATGGCGCTGGGAGTCCGCGGCCTGGTCAACGTGCAGTATGCCATCAAGGGCGAGACCGTCTACGTGATTGAGGCAAACCCGCGCGCGAGCCGCACCGTGCCGTTTATCTCCAAGGCCACCGGCGTGCCGCTGGCCAAGTGCGCGGCGCGTATCATGGCGGGCGATTCCATCGCGAGCCTGGGCCTGCCGAGCGACGAGCGTCAGCTGGACTGGTTCTGCATGAAGGAAGCCGTTATGCCCTGGGGCCGTTTCCCGGGAGCCGACGTTATCCTGGGGCCCGAGATGAAGTCGACGGGCGAGGTCATGGGCATCGCCAAGAGTTATCCCGAGGCATACGCCAAGACGCAGCTGGCGATCGACTACAAGCTGCCCGATCCGAGCTGCGGTAAGGTGTTCATCAGCGTGTGCGACCGCGACAAGCGCCACATCCTTTCGGTCGCCCGCATCCTGCGCTACCTGGGCTTTGATATCTGCTCCACCGAGGGTACGGCGCGCGTGCTGCGCGGCGGCAACGTGACGTGCGAAGTCGTGGAGAAGATCAGCGGCCCGCACGACGGCGAGTGCCCCAACATCGGCGACCTCATCGCCGATGGCAAGATCGCGGTAATCATCAACACGCCGTACGGTCCGGGCTCGCGTGGCGATGGCTACCTGCTACGTACCGAGGCCGTGCGTCGCGGCGTGACCTGCGTGACGGCGATGTCTGCCGCCAACACCTACGTGAGCGCCATCGAGGCGGTGCGCGAGGACCAGCAGGGTCACGGCAGCGCCAACGACATGGGCATGGACGTCATCGCCCTGCAGGACCTGCCGCAGCACACGGTGTAGTTGACCTGGCCGGCCGGGGCGGGAGGGGCCGAGATTTCCCCCTTTCGCTCCGGCTGCAAGCAGAGTCGCTCAGGAGGAAACACGGCCCCTCCCGCCCCGGCCTGCGGTGACTTGGCTTCACCGCGTGCTGCCGAAGGGGCTTTGCGCGATGACTAGGGCTGAATAAAAAGTGAGCGTGGGCTCTGTCGTTCATTCGAACGACAGAGCCCACGTTTTGTTCTTGAAAGGGAGGGGACACCGCCTAGAATTCGTCGTTGGAGTAATGAAGGTGACGAATGGAAGGAAAGGCGATGCCCCAAGAAGAGAGTGTACTGCGCCTCGGCCGCGACGAGGCCCTCGAGGCGGCGAGGCTTTGGCAGGAGTGCGGCGACGCGCGCGAGTTCGCGTGCAGGGTGCTGGGCGGCGTGATGAACGCGCTGATGGACTCCGAGGCCCAGCAGATGTGCGGCGCGGGCCGCAACGAGCGCAGCGACGGCAGGGAGAACAGCCGCAACGGCTACCGCCCCAGGTCGCTCAAGACCGCCGTGGGCGACGTGGAGCTCGAGATACCCAAGCTCAGGCACGGCACCTACTACCCCGAGGGCATGCTCGCGCGATGGTCGCGCGTCGACACCTCGGTGGCCTCCATCGTGCAGGAGATGTACGTGTGCGGCGTGTCCACCCGCAAGGTCGAGCGCGTGGCGTCGAGACTGGGCATATCCTCGCTGTCGAGCTCGGAGGTCTCGAGACTCTGCTCCGACCTCGACGCCGAGGTGGCGGAGTTCCGCCGCCGCGACCTGTCGGGCACGCCGTGCCGCTACCTGTGGCTCGACGCCACCTACATGAGCTGCAGGGTCGGCTCGTCGGTCGTCTCGCAGGGCGTCGTGACCGCGATCGGGCTGGGCGCCGACGGGCGCAAGCACTTCCCGGGCTGCGACGTGGTCGACACCGAGAGCGAGGACTCCTGGGCGGAATTCCTCGGCGGGCTGCGCGAGCGCGGGCTGTCCGGCGTGCGCCTCGTGGTCTCCGACAGCCACGCCGGGCTCGTGGCCGCCGTCTCGCGGCTGTTCCAGGCTGCGCCTGGCAGCGCTGCGTGACGCACCTGCAGCGCAACCTGCAGAGCGCCTGCTCGGGCAGGCCCGAGGACTCCAAGGCGGCCGTCAGGGAGCTCGTGCACGCCGCGGTCTACCAGGACGACCCCGACCTCGCGCGCTGCGTGTGGGCCGAGGCGGCGCCCTGGGTGGCGTCGGTGTCCGCCAGGGCCGGCGAGGTCTTCGAGCAGGCCGAGGACTCCGCGCTGGCGTTCACGGCCTTCCCCAGGGCGCACTGGGCCAAGCTCCGCACCAACAACGTCCAGGAGCGCGCCAACCGCGAGATCAAGCGCCGCTACAGGGTCGTGCAGTCCTTCCCCTCGAGGGAGTCGATGCTGCGCCTGACGTGCGCGAGCCTCATGGAGACCGAGGGGCAGTGGTCCCAGCAGCGCGTGTTCACGAGGCCTCGGCCGCCGAGGGCTTCGCCGAGCCCGCGGACAGGCCGGCCCCGACAGAGGGGAGGCGCCGCGCGCTCGGGCGGCGCGCCAGGGAGATAGTGGACGAGATAGTCGAGAAGCGCGGTCTCAAGAAGGAGTAACATCGGGACTTGCAGCGACGGACCTCAGGACACTCTTACACCACGTCTGCGCGCGCGACCCCACCACCCTCCGTCAACCTTCCATTCCAACCAAAAACAGCCAAAGTACGTCATGGTAATTCCCGGTGGGTCGCGGGGTGGCGGATACGACTTTCCCTCAGGATAATTCGCGAAGCCCGTTTTCCGAGGAAAGGTATTGGTTATGTAATACCAGTTAAACAAGTAAAACTATGCTTAAGTGGTATCTGGCTGGAGAATCAATTGGTATGGTTGGTTAGACCCACTTCGCCATCTACGTTCATTTTTATACCGCTGGGAGAATTCCAAACTTAATTTGCGCAACTGCTCATGTATGCTGATTCAACCTTATAGGTGGCTATCTGGTTACTACCAGTTGACCCCTTGGTAACGGGTGGGCCAATTGTACGGAATGTACCGAACACCCCCCCGTTGATGCGTTCGCCCATGCTGCGGGGCGCGCGTCCGCGATACTTCCGCATGTCGGAGGGAAGGAGTCCAGGTGCGTAGGAATTCCATTTTTACGAAACGGTGGGTGAAGGGAAGCGCGGTCCTCGTCGCAACAGCGGCGACTCTCGTGTTCGCTAGCCCCCAGCAGGCGATTGCCACGCCGCTTAAGGGCGTCGACTCGGCGACCGTGTCTCAGTCCGCCTCGAACGTCGTCGACATCGATTTCGCCGACGGCATCAAGGGCCGTATCACATTTCTAGAGGACGGCATTTTCCGTTACAATGTCGACCCCAAAGGCGAGTTCTCTGAGTATGCCACGCCGCGTAGCAAGTCCCACACGGCTAAGATTCAGGCCCAGCCCGACACCTCGGATACCTACAGCAAGCCGAGCGCGACGGTTGTCGACAAGGGTGACACTATCGAGATCACCGGTGGAAAGGCGACCGTGATTCTGGACAAGGCGACTGGCAAGATGAGCATCAAGTCGGGCGACCGTGTCGTGGTCTCCGAGTCCGCGTCCCTCGACCTTGATAAGAAGGGCACCGTCCAGACGCTCGCCAAGGCGAAGTCCGAGAACTTCTTTGGCGGCGGTACTCAGAACGGCCGCTTCCTGCACACCAACCAGACCATCGCCATCTCCAACACCAACAACTGGACCGATGGCGGCGTTGCTTCGCCCAACCCGTTCTATTGGACGAGTGACGGCTACGGCGTGCTCCGAAACACGTTCGCAGAAGGTTCCTACGACTTCGGTTCTACGGATGCATCGACGGTCACGACTTCGCACAGCGAGAATGAGTTCGATGCCTACTACTTCGTGGCGACCAACGATGGCGCCTCGAACGTGGCAACCGAGATGCTGCAGGACTACTACAAGGTAACCGGTAATCCGGTGCTGCTGCCCGAATACGGTTTCTACCTGGGTCATCTGAATGCCTATAACCGTGATGGCTGGTCAACGACTTCGGGTCAGAAGAAGTGGGAGACCAAGGGCAGCAAGTCCTCGAGCGAGAAGGGCGACGTTAAGTACGAGTCTGGCATGGCGACGGGCTACAAGCTCGACGGCACGCTTGCGTCCGAGACGCTCAACGGTGAAGGTCCTACGGTCGATACCGAGAACATGAAGGCGACCGATTTCGACCGCCAGTTCTCTGCCAGGCAGGTTATCGATGACTACGAGGACAACGACATGCCGCTCGGCTGGTTCCTGCCGAACGACGGCTACGGTGCCGGCTATGGCCAGAACGGTTACTACAAGACCGGCGGCGTCAACTCCGACGGAACGAGTTCTGCCGAGCGCCTCAACGCCGTGCGCGCCAACGTCGACAACCTTAAGAAGTTCACCGAGTACGCTAACTCCAAGGGCGTGAGCACGGGCCTGTGGACCCAGTCCAACCTTGAGCCCGATAGCAACTCCGAGACTCCGTGGCACCTGCTTCGCGACTTCGACGCCGAGGTCAAGACGGGAGGCATCACTACCCTCAAGACCGACGTCGCCTGGGTTGGCTCTGGCTACTCTTTTGGTCTTAACGGCATCAAGACGGCTTATGACACGGTGACGACCGGCGCCAACAAGCGCCCCAACATCATTACGCTCGATGGTTGGGCCGGCACGCAGCGCTTTGGCGGCATCTGGACCGGCGACCAGTACGGCGGCAACTGGGAGTACATCCGCTTCCATATCCCCACGTATATCGGTCAGAGTCTTTCGGGCAACCCAAACATCGGCTCCGACATGGACGGCATCTTTGGCGGCGACCCCATCATCTCGGCACGCGACTACCAGTGGAAGACGTTCACGCCCTCTATGCTCGACATGGACGGTTGGGGCACCTACCGCAAGTCGCCCATGACGCACGGCGATCCCTACACGGGCATCTCGCGCTTCTACCTCAAGCTCAAAGCGCAGCTCATGCCCTATATCTACACGAGTGCGGCTTCGGCGGCCAACATCGATACGGGTAACGGCGATACCGGCCTGCCCATGATCCGCGCCATGCTGCTCTCCGACAACTCCGAGTACGCCGCGAGCACTTCGACGCAGTACCAGTATATGTTCGGTGAGAATTTCCTGGTTGCGCCGGTGTATCAGGATACCCAGGCAGATGACAAGGGCAATGACGTTCGCAACGGCATCTACCTTCCCAACTACGGCACCGATGATAATCCCACCATCTGGATCGACTACTTCTCGGGTAAGCAGTACCGCGGCGGCCAGGTCCTCAACAACTACGATGCTCCGCTCTGGAAGCTGCCGCTCTTTGTAAAGGCCAATTCCATCGTGCCGATGTATGCCGATTTATAAAACGACGAGGCTGTGACCGAGATCAACACCAAGGGTACTGACCGCAGCCAGCGTATCGTCGAGTTCTTCGCCACCGA